>JBFMAG010000036.1 GCA_040755895.1 Actinomycetota bacterium
CTGCAAAAAGGTTTTCCTGTGAACGGTGAAACGTGAACTTAACTGTTAGGCGCCTTCAAAGAGCTCTATACGGTCGCCTTCCTTGAGCGTAATAATAGCTTTCTTCCAATTCCTTTGCCTTCCGAAAGTATACCCCCGTCTCCTAAGCTTCCCCTTGACGGGGATGGTGTTCACATCAACTACGGTGACTTTGAAAATATCTTCAATCGCCTTGCGAATCTCACTCTTGTTGGCCCTTGGATGAACTTCAAAAGTATACTTATTTTGCTCAATCAGTTTGTAACTTTTCTCAGAGACGACGGGTCGAATGATGATATCCCTGGAATCCTTCACCTACTGAAGCACCTCCGTTAATCGGTTCAAGGCATCTCGGGTCAGAATTAAAACATCATTATCGAGGACATTATATGGATTGACCTCCGAGACCTCTATTACCTTCGCAAAAGGGATATTCCGTATAGCCCTCTTTACATCCTCATTCCCTTCTGCGACCACGACCGTCGTCTTCTTTGTGACCTTAAGATTTTTTAATACCCTTACGGCTTCTTTAGTCTTGGGGCGTTTGAGCTTGAAATGATCCAAAATTATGAGTTCCGAATCTCTGGCTTTCGCACTCAAAGCCGATTTCAGAGCAAGTTTTTTAACCTTCTTGGGTACCGAAAAAGAATAATCTCTGGGCTTAGGACCAAAGACGACCCCTCCCCCCCGCCACAAGGGAGAACGGATAGTCCCAGCTCTTGCTCGACCAGTTCCCTTTTGACGCCAAGGTTTGGCGCCCCCTCCCCGAACCTCATTTCTGGTTTTGGTTGAAGCCGTTCCACTTCGCATGGCTGCACGCTGAGACCTAATGACCTGATGAAGTAGGGATTCATTGACCTCGCTTTCGAAAATTTGGGGGTTGAGTTCAACCTCGTCTATCTTCTTTCCCCTAGCACTCAGAACCGGTAATTTAAGCATGTTTACTCCTTTTGGCGGATTTTCCCTTCACCTTCATCGATTCCTTGATCATGACCAAGTTGCCCGCGGCTCCGGGTATGCTCCCTTTGAGGAATAAAAGATTTTGATCCGGAACCACCTTAGCAACCTCTAAATTTTGTACCGTGACTCTCTCATTGCCCATGTGACCAGGCATCTTCTTTCCCTTAAAAACTCTTGAGGGATCGGCACATGCTCCAATGGAACCCGGTGCCCTGTGGAAACGCGAACCGTGAGAGGCAGGACCTCCTTTAAATCCCCATCTCTTCATGACACCTGCAAAACCCTTACCCTTGGAGATACCGGTGACATCTATTCTTTCTCCCTCGGAAAAGATATCAACTGTGAGAACTTGACCCACCTTGTAATCTTCACCTTCTGCAATAGTCACTTCGGCCAGATATTTTTTTGGGGAAACCTTTGCCCTGGCAAAGTGTCCTTTAAGTGGTGCATTAAGGTGTTTTTCCTTAACCTCATCAAAACCGATTTGGATGGCAGAATATCCATCCTTTTCCTTCGTTTTCACCTGAGTGACCACACAAGGTCCCGCTTCTACCACGGTTACGGGCACCGCTTTATTCTCTTTAAAAATTTGGGTCGTCCCCAATTTCTTTCCCAAAATCCCCCTCATCAATCCCGCACCTCATTCAGATCTTTACAGTTTAATTTCTATATCCACACCCGCTGGCAAATCTAGCCTCATCAGCGAATCCACCGTCTTAGGTGTGGGATCCAAAATGTCAATGAGTCTTTTGTGAATCCTCACCTCAAACTGCTCTCGAGAATCCTTGTTCACATGAGGAGATCGAAGCACACAATAAAGACTACGTTCCGTGGGAAGAGGAATTGGACCCGAAATCCTGGCTCCCGTCCTCCTCACGGTATCCACTATTTTTTTTGCCGATTGATCGACTATTTCATGATCATATGCTTTTAGTCTTATTCTTATTTTTTGGGTCTTCATGGATACCCCCTATAGCTAGTTCACGGTTCACCTTGGTTTGCTGGTTTGTTAGTTGACTGGTGCTTGTCTAATTTTTCTAGCCAACCAGCAAACTAGCTAACTAGCCAACGGGTGAACTATTAGGCCAATATCTTGGTCACCGTGCCCGCACCGACTGTTCTTCCCCCCTCCCTTATGGCGAAGCGCAGTCCCTCCTCCATGGCTATGGGTGTGATCAGCTCTATCTCCAGTTCAACAT
>JBFMAG010000037.1 GCA_040755895.1 Actinomycetota bacterium
TCTTTCCAGTCTTGGATGATTTTTTCTGACTCCAAGATTTTCTGATCAGCTTTTGTATCGTCAATTTCTATGACTTCGTGAAAGGCAAGACCCCGAAGTCCCGATTGGAGTAGGACTTCAAATCCTGGTCCGAAGCTGATAATATCGGCTACGCAGGTGACTCCAGATTTAATGCACTCTAAAGCTCCAAGTAGTGCTGAGACCTCCCAGTCACTCAAAGAGAGCTTTCTGCCCTTTTTAACCAGCTGTACGATCCAGGGGAAGAAGGATAAATTCTTAAGAATTCCCTTGAAGGCGCTGTATTCAAGATGAGCGTGAGTGTTGACGAACCCCGGCATAATGATGGCTCGTCCGAAATTGATTAGGGATTCTTTTGGGTGAACCTTCATCAGTTCTTCCTCGGAGCCCACGGCCTTGATCATATCTTTTGAGATCAAGACCGCTCCCTCATCGATGGGTTCACTGGTGATCGGCAGAACCCATTTAGCGGTAAGTAACATTACCTTTCCTCATATTGAAAGCGATGGACTATTAACGAATTAGGTTTACATGTATTATTAGGTTTACACTTGGACCTTTGAGGAAGGGGTGAGTGCTCAAGAAAGTGTCGGAGCCTTGCCTATGAAAACCTCTTAAACATACTCACAGTTTTGTAGCGAGGCGAGACCCGAGCGGCCCCGAAGGACTCGTTTCACTCGCCAACGGGGTAAACGGCCGATTGCGCTGCCCCGTAGACGCGACATCGTTCTTCGGGGTGTTTTCGGAACACTTAACCCCGACCATGGTGTTAACCCATCTGTTGTTAATGATACAGGTGAGGATCAATCCCTTAATAGAGTTGGTTTTCGAAATTCCATGCATCCGCAGTCTTTCTGAGAATCCGTGATATTTCTTAGGGCTTCTAAAACTATCTGCCCAATTTTCTTTGATTCTTCGTGGAAGATATCTTTAAGCTCATCATGCTCCCACTCTTTCACGATCCCTTCAGCGTAGTTCACCACCATGTAAACTCCAGCGTAGCAAGCTCCGATATCTCTTGCTAGATAGACTTCTGGAGAAAGGCTTTGACCGACGACATCCGCACCGAATTGCTTCATCATGGAGACTTCCGCACGGCTCTCGAATCTCGGACCTTCGGTGACCAGATAAATCCCCCTCTCGAAGACCCTTCCTTGGTGATATTTTTGGGCGGAGGAGAGTAGTGCGGCGTGTATCTGAGGACATACGGGCTGGCGCATGATTAAGAGGTGCTCTCCCACTATGGTTAATCCCTTCCGACCGGTAAAATCGATAAAATCTGTGGGGATAATGATATCTCTGGGATTAAGGAGGTGGTTTATGCTTCCCACCCCACCCTCGGCGATGATTTTCTTTACTCCGGCTTCTTTAAGTACCCAAAATGCTCCACTGGAGGCCTCACCTCTGTCCACGTTGGGTCTCCAACCATGCATTTTACAGGTTAGAACCCGTTTTTTCTCATTTTGATTATCTAAGATAGTGAAGAGCTTGAAGCGAGGGCTCTCCCCAAAGGAGGTTTCAATGGTGAGGTTAGAGTCGATTATATCTATTACCCCACCACCCACGACGGCCGGGCCATCGAGGGAAAATGTACTTGAACCTCCGATGATGGCAAAACTCGCCTCTGGTATCTCCATGATCCACTCCCAAATTAAAATTTAGTCGGGTTTTAATTTCCATTTAAAATATCTTTAAAATGCGATAAAGGGTATTACGTTGAGCCGGGATCATGCCCGCATCCTTGATCACTCTGATCATTTCCCCTTTGGGCATTCTATGAGAAACTCCCGTTGCTTTGACCACGTTTTCCTCGATCATAGTACTTCCCAAATCATTGGCACCAAATGCCAAAGCCACCTGCCCGATTTTTGCTCCCTGGGTGACCCAGGAGGCTTGAATGTTGGGAATGTTGTCCAGGAATAGACGTGATATGGCCAGTGTTTTTAAATAGTCAAAGGCACCGGTAGTCTCGCCTCCCAGGGCTGTATGACCTGGTTGATATGTCCAGGGGATAAAGGCGGTGAAGCCACCAGTTTTATCTTGAAGATTTCTGATTTGCTCCAGATGCTTCAATCTATGCTCGAAGGTTTCCACACTGCCGAACATCATCGTCGCCGTGGTGGGCATTTTCAAGTTATGGGCTACTTCCATAACTTTTAGCCAGTCTTGAGTGCCAATCTTATTTGGGCTGATATGTTCACGGATATCATCGGCTAGTATCTCTGCTCCTCCCCCTGGAAGGGAATCTAACCCCGCTTTTTTGAGCTCTCGGAGGGTCTCTTCGATGGTAAGCCCTGAAATCCTTGAGATGTGAACGATCTCGGGAGGGGAGAAGGAGTGAATGTGGATATCAAAATTTGCTTTTATGCTTCGGAGCAAATCCTTGTAATAATC
>JBFMAG010000038.1 GCA_040755895.1 Actinomycetota bacterium
GCTCCCAAGGAAATGAGATATTTCAGGATTTCATGAGAGATTAAAACCAGGATTTTTACTTGAAGCTTTCTTCTCCGCCTGGAGATCGTCGAAAAGTGAGGGGTTCTTGTCTTAAGTCCACAAGCCTCCCTCAAGTCTTTGTCCCACTTTAGGCAACGGGCAATGCTCCTTGTATGGCGCAAGTTTTTATCAAAGCGCTTAACCAATTCTATCTTTAGAATCTGAGCATCGGTGTAGACTCTCGGTCTCCCTCTCTTTCTCGCCCTCTCCTCGATCAAGTGAAAACTGAATCGGTCAAGTAAAAATAGGATAGGCTTTAAGTAAGGTGTGCTGTAGACGCTAGTGCTATGATTTGCTACAATCAGCTTGTTCATCCTCCCTTGCTTGGTTTGGTTGGTTTTCGCTAAACCAAATCCTACCATGCTTTGGGGGATGAACCATTATTTACTTTTCAAGGAACTATTTTTGCAACACCCTATTTTTCCTTTAAAAATCATATGTGCTAAAATTTTAACGAGTTTTAGCGGGAGCATCAATGACGAAAGGAACTGGAGTTTTATTCATTTTTATAGGAATTATGGTCATTTTGTCGTCGACTACATTTTTCCTCATCAGTCGCAGCCCAACTGGGTCAGCAACCGAGTATTTTCAAAAGGGAGAAGCCTTTTTTGCGCAACAAAAATGGGACCAAGCCATAGAAGAATACACTAAAGCGATTGCACTCGATTCCCAATTCGTACAAGCGTATAGAAAACGGGCAAAAGCCTACAATAATAAGGAAGATATCGATGCCGCAATCTCAGATTACAACAAAATAATTGAGTTAGATTCCAAAAACTCAAATAATTATCTGGAGCTAGCTTCGCTCCACCTTTCACGGGGAAACAACAGCTCAGCGATTACCACCCTCAAAAAGGCAATTAAAATAGACCTCAAAAATCCCTTTGTCTTTCAGAGAGCCGGGGATATTTACGTTGCCATGGGGCGACATCCAGATGCTGTGGCTTCCTACAGCAAAGCCATAAATTTATCCCCATCCCTTGCGGGTCCTTACATAAGTCGGGCTAATCTTTATTCCAGAATAGGAAAATATGATAAGGCTTTAGCTGACTATACCCAGTCCATCCAAGTTGATCCCAATAATGAGGAAGCTTATTTAAACCGAGGAAACTTTTATGCCCAGAGAAAATCTTATGACCTAGCAATGTCCGACTACGATAAAGCCATTCAACTAAATGCCAAGTTCTATGAGGCATACCTAGAACGAGGCAATTTGCACCAAACTTTAGGAGATTCTGAAAAAGCAATCGCCGATCTCACTATGGCTATTCGAATCAACCCAAAACGAATAGAGGCTTATGGGGCTCGGGCTAATATATATGCCTCCGAAAATATGAAGACCCAGGCAATAAACGACTACCTAAAAATGATTTCACTCACGACCGACAAGAATTTAATCGACCAACTGAAACAGAAAATCAAAGAACTGAGAGAATAAACCTTTTCCTTCTCCAATCCCAAACCAGATATCCAACACAACCAAGAAATGTTAACCCTGAGATCATCAGGCCCAAATAGAACAGGCTCTGTGGCCAGAAGTAGAGAGTAATAGCAAACTTTCCATCTCCATCCTTATCCACTTTAGTGGGGTCTATATACCAAGCGTTGGCATACCCATTGACCAAGAAATGATTATCATCAGAGATCGGCTTGGCAAACAAATAAGAAATATCACCAGGAATAAAACTCATTTCATGCCTCGCCTCTCTTACCCCCAATTTCGGATACTCCGCCACAATCTCATCTCCCATCTCCCGACTCCCGACTCCCGACTTCACGTAGGCTTTCCATTGCGGATGATAAGATTCTGAGAAAACCAAAAAGAAAGGTTGAGAAGCATTTTCTACACTTACAACATATTTTGTGGGATTAATTTTTTTGAAGGCTATCATAGGTGGCGGATTTGCTGCCGGCTTACCCTTCCGCAGCACAATATAAGCTCGTTCTACTGGGGTATCTTTACCTTTTTTATCCACCGCATAAAGAGACAATCTGTGCCCGCCCCTTTTAAAGCTGAAATCCCCCAGCGAAACCCAACCATCTGATCTAAAAACAGGCGTCTTTGAAACAATGGATCCGTCGACTTTTAAAGAGAAAACTCTCGAATCCCTATTTTTTAGTTCATCTTCAGCTTTCACCAAAACCTCATATTCACCATTCTCCGGCACCACATAGTTGTCCACTGTATATTCTTTGCCCTTGGATTTCACAATTGCCGGCGTATTGGTCACTAATTTTTCACTTGATTTGCTTAAGATAAATCTCCTTTGCTTATTTTCCAGAAACCTTTGAAAGAAAATCCCATTCGTTGTTTGAAAATCATCAAGAGTAACCAAGGAGGGCAAATCATTAATTCCACCTACAACAGTCGCAAGAGTGGTGGCGGGATAGATGTGAGGGAGGAAGTATTCATCAGAGAGTTTGTAGAGGTCAAGTTTGCCGAAAGAACGAACAAAAGGTACACCTAATCGTTTTAATAGTAATTTAAGTTCTTGTTGTGATATTAATTTTTTGGTACTCTTCCAGTCGTAATTTCCATGAATAATATCAACATCATTTTGAATAACAATGTATTTGATTCCAAAAAA
>JBFMAG010000039.1 GCA_040755895.1 Actinomycetota bacterium
GAGAAGCGCAGAGAGTATCCCTTGCTCGAGCTTTAGTTTTTGAGCCTCAAGTTCTCTTCCTGGATGAGCCCTTCGCCTCTCTTGATCCTCCCACCAAGGAAGCACTCCGCGAGGATTTGGAGAGGGTCATAAGGGAGATGAAATTGACCACAGTTTATGTAACCCACGATCGAACGGAGGCTCTAATGCTCGCCGACCGAATGGCGGTTATGGATAAAGGTGAGATTCTCCAGATTGGTACGCCCGAGGAAATTTTCAATTATCCCGTGAATGAAAGGGTTGCAAATTTCGTTGGGGTTGAGACCATCCTTTCGGGAACAGTTGTTTCTCAAAGAAATGGTCTAGCCGATGTTGAGGTTACTGGAGGGGAAGTAGAAGTCCTTTGCGACTCTTCGGTGGGTGAAAAAGTCCTTCTATGTATTCGACCGGAGGAGGTGACTCTTCAAGGGACGAGAAACGAGAAACGAGAAGCGAGAAGCGAAGGTCGAGAGTTGATTTCAAGCGCCAGAAACAGATTCTTGAGCGTTGTAAAAAAGGTTATACCCCAAGGAGCCATCGTCAAAGTGCGTTTGGATTGCGGATTTCCCTTGGTCTCCTTCGTGACCAAGCAATCTGCGGAGGAGTTGAATTTGGAGGAAGGTCGAACCGTTGTAGCTAGTTTCAAGGCAACAGCGGTGCATGTGATAAGGAAATAAATTAAAAATTTAAAAATCAAAATGCATTTTAAATTTCTGTGGGTTTAAGACGAGCAACGAACAACGGGTTTAAAAGGGGGTAATGGAATTGATAAGTCCGGAAGAGGCGAGGGCCATTGTTTTAAATGAGGTTAAAACACTTCCCGCATGTGAAGTGGATATCCTGGATAGCTTGGGTTCCGTCCTTGCCGAAGATGTGGTATCGGATATGGATATCCCACCTTTTGATAACTCAGCAATGGATGGTTTTGCCGTTAAAACCAGTGATGCCAAAGGAGCCTCAAGGGAAAATCCCGTGAGACTTAAGATCGTCGACGATCAGCCGGCGGGGAGGGTAACCGATGTGGTTGTAACCTCTGGCGTTGCAGTGAAGGTCATGACCGGAGCACCCATACCCAAAGGAGCAGACGCGGTAATTAGAGTGGAGGATACTCAAACTTCCGGGGAGTGGGTATATATTCTACAAGAGGTCAAAGAGGGTCAAGATATTCGCCTCGCCGGAGAGGATATAAGAAAAGGAGAAACGGTCATAAGATCGGATACGGTGATCGGTCCTCCCCAGATTGGAATTCTGGCCTCTTTGGGTAGAAGTAGAGTAAGAGTCGTGCCCCGCCCAAGTGTGGCCATTTTGTGCACTGGAGATGAGCTGGTGGAGATAGACGAGCCACTTCCCATGGGCAAGATAAGGGATAGCAACAGTTACTCCACGGCTGCTCAGGTGATTGCCTGTGGAGCCAGACCCGTGAGGTTGGGTATTGCCAGGGATACCGTGGAGAGCATTGGCACCAAACTGAGAGAAGCTCTTCATTGTGATGTGATCGTAACAACTGCCGGTGTATCCGTAGGGGAGCACGATATAGTCAAGGATGTACTCGAGGATTTTGGTGCGGAACTCAAGTTCTGGAAGGTAGCTCAAAGACCGGGCATGCCTCTAGCTTTTTGGATGTTTAAAGGTAAGCCAGTCTTTGGATTGCCGGGAAATCCGGGAGCTTCGATGATTTGCTTCGAGGAGTATGTACGTCCCGCTATCCTTAAGATGAGGGGCAGAACAAAACTCTTTCGTCCCGAGGTTGAGGCCATTCTAACTCACGATATCAAAAAGAAACCCGGAAGGATGCACTATGTAAGGGTTCGTGTGGAGCGCAAGAATGGCGAGTACTATGCCACCAGCGCTGGTCCTCAAGGATCCGGGATTTTGAAGACCATGTCCCTGGCAAACGGTTTAGCTTTAATCCCGAAGGATGCGCCTTTAATGAAGGCCGGAGAAAGGGTGAAGGTTCATCTGATAGATATGCCGGAAGGTCACTAACTCGTCGCTCGACCCTCGTAGCTCATTTAAAAATGTTGGCGTAGTGATCATTTTCCGGCGACGAGGGCGGATTAAAAATGGGGGGTCATATGCCTGATTTAATCGATTCTTATAAGCGAAAAATAGATTATTTGAGGGTATCAATAACCGATAGATGTAACTTGCGGTGCATTTACTGTATGCCCAAGGAAGGAATTAAGCCAAAACCCCACAGTGAAATTCTCACCTACGAAGAAATTGAACTTTTTGCCAAGTGTGCGGTAAAGGTGGGCATTTCCAAGATAAGACTCACCGGTGGAGAACCCCTTGTGCGCAGAGGTGTCGTAGACTTGGTGCACCGTCTCTCTCAAATTTCGGATCTCAAGGACATGTCCTTGACTACCAATGGCATCCTGCTTAAAGGTTATGCTAAGGCTCTTGTCAATGCGGGGCTAAAGCGCATCAATATCAGCCTGGATTCTTTGGAACCGGAGGCCTATCGTCGTCTCACTCGGGGAGGCGATGTCAGGAAAGCCTTGGAAGGGATGAGTGCCGCTCTCGAAGTGGGACTGGATCCGGTAAAGATTAATGTGGTCGTTTTGCGAGGTCTAAATGAAGATCTTAAAAAATTCGCTGAGCTCATCTTCGAGTATCCGGTTCATGTAAGATTCATCGAATATATGCCCTTTAACCAGGAACTAAGTTATGAGGATAGATTCGTATCCTGTGCGGAAATGATGGAAAAACTCAAGGATTTAGGCGGATTGGAGGAGGTGTCTTCTCCCTTGGGGGCGGGTCCCGCCAGATACTATACATTTAAAGGAGCTCGGGGAACCATAGGTTTCATCAGTCCCATGAGCGGTCATTTTTGTTCCAAGTGCAATCGCCTTCGCTTGACCGCTGATGGTAAATTGAGAACCTGTCTCTTCTCGGAGGAGGAGATAGATGTGAAGAAAGTTCTTCGCCAGGGAGCTTCCGAGCAAAGGATAATGGAGTTAATAAGAGAAGCTCTTATTAACAAGCCCAAGGATAGGATGTCAATCCGAAGGGCGAGTCTAGAGCGTAGAATGTCTCAGATTGGAGGATGAAACCATGGAGTTCACTCATTTTGATGAGCATGGGAGAGCCAGGATGGTCGATGTAGGTGAAAAGGAGCCCACCGTCCGGGAGGCTATAGCCAGGGGACGGGTTAAGATGTCCCCGGAGACTTTGAAGTTGATCAAAACAGGGGGTATAAAGAAGGGCGATGTTCTAGCCGTGGCCCAGGTGGCCGGGATCATGGCTGCCAAGAGAACGTCGGAACTCATTCCCATGTGTCATCCCCTTCAAATTACCGCGGTGGATATCAACTTTTCCATGAATGATGAGTATTCTACCGTGGAGATCGAAGCTGTGGTCAAGACTCGCGATAGAACCGGCGTGGAGATGGAAGCCCTCGTCGCCGTTTTCGCCGCTGCACTGACCATTTACGATATGTGCAAAGCCGTTGACAGAGCAATCACACTAACGGATATAAGGCTGGTGAAGAAAACGGGTGGTAAATCGGGCACCTTCCTTAGAGAGGGAGAAGTAGTATGAGGGGCAAAAAATCCGCTGGCGAAGTGGTGTCCGTGAATATAAGCTGGGAAAAAGGTGTACGGAAGAAACCCATTGGGCGGTGTCAAGTCCTAGTGGATCATGGGCTGAAAGACGATGCTCATGCAGGCGGATGGCATCGCCAGGTGAGTCTGCTCGCCGAAGAGAGCATAAAGAGGATGCAAAAGCTCGGATTCGATGTCGGTCCCGGCGATTTTGCCGAGAATATAACCACACGGGGTGTCGATCTTTTATCGCTTCCCGTGGGAACTCGCTTGGAGATCGGGGATGGCATAATCTTGGAGGTTACTCAACACGGGAAAACATGTCACACCAAATGCGCTATCTATTACCGTGTGAAGGAGTGCATCATGCCCAAGGAGGGGATATTCGCAAGGGCACTCAAGGGCGGCGAAATAAAAATCGGAGATGAAATAAGGATTTTCAAATCCATTATATCGGGAGAGGGCTGAAATGAGCATAAAGGTTGCCATTCTAACCGTGAGCGATAAGGGTTTTCGAGGAGAGCGCGAGGATTTAAGCGGAAAAGTGATTGTCGAGAAAATGACATCTTTGGGAGCGGAAATCGTCCATCAAGAGATAGTCCCCGATGAATTCGATATTATTTCACAAAGATTGAGGTATTTGGCGGATGACATCGATGCAGATCTCGTACTCACCACTGGCGGTACGGGACTTTCCCCTCGGGATGTAACACCCGAGGCCACAAAAGCCGTCATCGAAAGGGAAGTTCCAGGGTTTGCTGAAGCCATGCGTCAGGAAAGTTTGAAAGTCACTCCTCATGCCATGCTATCCAGGGCGGTCAGTGGAATAAGGAAGCAAACTTTAATCATCAATCTTCCAGGGAGTCCAAAGGCAGTCAAGGAATGTCTGGAGGTCATTTTGCCCGCTCTTCCCCATGGAATAGAAATCCTTCGGGGAAGAGGGGGAGAGTGTGCTCTCACCAAATAGGTTGAATTTGTTTGTCTCTTGATTGAAAATTTTGGTAGAATTAAGCTGTTATTTGCCGACCGAGGAGGAGCATATGGAGAGAAGAACCCGTATACTCATAACTGTTGTCATCGTCCTCATACTTCTGGGCTACCTGGTTTATTCCACGGTGGGAGGTTCTTTTTTGTACTACAGGACGGTTAGTGAGGTAAAGATGGACGAGTCCTTGTATGGCAAACCGGTCAGGGTCATCGGTAAAGTTGTGAAGGGCTCCTTCGAGGAGAAAGAAGGTGGCTATAGATTCAAGATATCCGATGGGAAGGAAGAAATTCTCGTTCTTTATAAAGGTATTTTACCCTCCACCTTCAAGGAGGATGCTGAGGTCATCGCCGAAGGAATTTATGAACGAGGTGTCGGGATAAGGGCGAAGAATCTTCTTGCCAGGTGTCCCTCCAAGTACATCGCTAAATGATTAGGGGAAAAGATGGCCATACTGGGAAAGATTGCAATCTGGCTTTCACTTTTGGTCTCCATTTTAGCGGTTTGTATTCTTTTATATGGGATCAAAATAAGGCGTAAAAAATATGTTGAAGCTGGACGAACTGTTGCTATTTTTACTTTCGTTTTCATAACCGTAGCCTCCCTTGCGCTCTTGGTCGCTTTGGTGAAGAGGGATTTCTCCATCGCCTATGTCGCCAATCACACGAGTACATTCCTTCCCTTGTCCTACACGATCGCTGCTTTCTGGGCTGGCCAGGAGGGTTCTCTGCTCCTCTGGCTCTGGCTCATATCCCTTTTCACCCTAATATTCATGGTCTGGGGCAAAAGAAACGTTTTTGACTTCTATGCATTATCCATTTTGCTATTGGTACAGGCCTTCTTCATTTTTTTGTTGGCCGTTCCCGTGAGCCCTTTTAAGGAGGCTCCCTTCTTCATGCATGAGGGACGAGGCTTGAATCCTCTTCTCCAGCATTCGGTGATGGTTTTTCACCCACCCACCCTCTTCATGGGTTTTGCCGCTTTCACATTACCTTTTGCCATGGCAATGGCGGCTTTGCTAACTAGAGAACGGGGTATCGATTGGCTTGAGAGATGTAGGGGATGGACCCTTTTCGCCTGGATGTTTTTGGGCGTTGGAATATTTTTGGGCGGCCTTTGGGCCTACGAGGTACTCGGTTGGGGAGGTTACTGGGCTTGGGACCCCGTTGAGAATGCATCCCTATTTCCCTGGTTTACCGGTACCGCACTGCTCCATTCCTGCGTTGCATATCGAAAACGAAGGATTTTGAAGGTATGGATGATCGCACTTACCATCACTACATTTTTGCTTTGCATCTTGGCCACCTTCCTTACGCGCAGTGGAATCATCTCATCCGTGCATGCCTTCGGCGTATCCCCCGTTGGTCCCTATTTCCTGGGGTTTATGATCCTTGCTCTCCTGATATCCTTTGGCTTACTCATTTACACATATAAAGATTTCAAAGGTGAAGGGGAGGTCAGTCTTCTCTCCAGGGAATATGGTTTTCACCTCAATAATCTGGCCATGGTCTTCTGCACGCTTGTGGTTTTGATCGGCACCATGTTTCCCATCTTTTCATCGCTGGTCATTGGAGAGCAAATCTCCTTGGGTCCCGAATTTTACAGGAGATTGGCAATACCCTTTGGGCTCATTTACCTACTCCTGATAGGCATTTGCCCCATATTGGGGTGGCGTCAGACATCCTTTTCCAAGGTCAAGAGAGATATTTTTTATCCCATTGTCCTAGGTGTTATCGCTGCCATAACCACCTATCTGTTATGGGACAGGTGTTTGAAAGGGAGTGTCGCCTTTTTCATATGCACCTTTGCAGCGGTGGGGGTTATACAAACCTTCATTCGAGAGGTCAGGGCTCGGCGAAGGCAAACGAAGAAAGGGCTTCTGGCATCCCTTTGGTATCTCATTTCCAGCAATAGGGCTCGATATGGGGGATTAATCGTCCATCTGGCCATCGTTATAATGGTCGTGGGGCTCATCGGAACAACCTTTTATAACATAGACACCAAAGCATCGCTGGCAAAAAATGAGACCTTCAAGGTGAGAGACATAGAATTGAGATACGAGGAGATGGCATTTGAAAGGGGAATGGAGAAGGAGACCGTGGGGGTGCGACTGACCCTGTACGAAGGTGGGAGGAGAAAGGGCATCCTCACTCCTCGAATCGTCTATCACTACATCGAAGAATCTTCAATCGCAGAGGTGAGCATCAGAAGCACCTGCTTAAGAGATATCTTTGTGGCCTTGGAGAAGATCGGGAGGGATCATTCGGTCCTTCTGCATATAAAAATAAATCCCTTGATATGCTGGCTCTGGAACGGATGTATTCTTCTTTTCTTAGGGTCAGCCCTCGCCTTCTGGCCTGGTCAAAAACCTTAGTTGGACTATTGACGAGTTTGGTTTACACTTTGGCATTCAAGGGAGGTAATAATATACCTTTTAATTCTGGGAGAGAGAAATGCAGGATTCGCCGCTAATAAGGGTTGAAGGTCTTTCAAAAATTTTCGGTCGGAGGAAGGTATTACAGGACATAAACTTCGAATTGGAGAAGGGCGAATTTTTGACGATTGTCGGTCCAAATGGAGCGGGAAAGACGACGCTGATCAAAATTTTGGCGACTCTTGTTTTACCCTCATCGGGTTCGGCGAGCATAGATGGTTTTGATCTTCGGAGGGATTCGATAGCCATTCGGGAAAGAATGGGTTTAATTTCGCACAATCCACTCCTTTATGGTGATTTAACCGCCTACGAAAATTTGCTTTTCTACGGTAGGATGTTTGGCATCAAGGATTTGGAGGCGAGGATTTCTCAACTTTTGGAGAAGGTCGAGTTGGGGCATCGTAAATTCGATATCGTTCGAACGTTCTCCAGAGGAATGCAACAGAGACTTTCCATCGCCAGGGTCTTGCTCCACGATCCGTCCATCCTCCTTCTCGATGAGCCCCACAGCGGTCTCGATCCTCATGCCACCGAGATTCTCGATGACCTCCTGGAGGATTTGAAGAGGGAAGATCGTACTTTCATAATGGCCACTCATAATTTGGAAAAGGGTCTGAAGCACGCCACCTCAATTCTTATCTTGAGTGAAGGAAGGGTAGTTTTTCAGGGGGAGAAAGGTGCTCTTGACATCGCAAATTTAAGGGAAATCTACACCGGGTATGTGAGCCACGAGTGAACTATATTCGACAGATCCTGATCATCGTCAGAAAGGATATCGCTGCAGAGATTAGAACGAAAGAGATGCTCAATTCCATGCTCGTCTTCGTCATCCTAACCATGGTCATCTTTCACTTCGCTTTTGGAGAGGTTTTTGAGGGAGTGGAGATCGCGGCGGGCATTTTGTGGGCAGCCTTTCTATTCGCCGCTGTGCTGGGGCTTAACCGAATCTTCGTCCACGAGAAGGATGAGGGATGCCTGGATGGTTTGATGCTTTGCCCCACGGATAGAGCCGTGATTTACTTCGGTAAGGTCGTCTCCAGCCTGATATTTATTTTCGTCGTTCAAATATTGGCTCTTCCCATATTCTTTGTATTCTTCATAAAAATGATTCCCTTATCTACCCTTTGGCTACTGATTCTCCTGATAATCTTGAGCAATGTGGGGATCACCTCCGTGGGCACCTTGCTTTCAGCGATTTCTATCAATACCAAGGCAAGGGATCTCATGTTGCCCATACTCTTTTTCCCGGTGATTATTCCAATCCTTATAGCCGCCGTGAAATCAACCGGTTTAATCATGACCGCTTCAAAGTTCTCGGGTGATATTCTCATCTGGCTGAGAATGCTGGTCATTTATGATATCATTTTTTTGCTGGTGGGATTCTTGACCTTTGAATATGTTTTAGAGGAGTGAACATGGAAAGGAAAGCTCAGATTCTCTCTGGAGTCACCTTCATTGCCATGGTTTTGGCGATTTATATGGTTTTCATTTATGCACCCATTGAGAGGAAAATGGGCATCATTCAGAAGATATTCTATTTCCACGTATCCACGGCTTGGATCCCTTATCTTGCTTTCTTCGTTGTCTTCCTTTGCAGCATCCTATTCCTTTGGAAGAGGGAGAAAAGTTGGGATACCATAGCCATGAGCTCCGCTGAGGTCGGATTGGTCATAGATACTTTAGTCCTCATCACCGGTCCCATCTGGGCCAAACCCATTTGGGGAGTTTGGTGGACTTGGGAACCTCGCCTGACCACTTCACTCATCATGTGGTTGCTTTACGCAGGATATTTGCTGCTCAGAAGATCGGTTGAGGATGAAATGCGTCGGGCGAGATTCGCAGCCGTATATGGGTTCGCCGCTTTCATCAGCGTCCCCATATCCTTCATGTCCATTAGATGGTGGCGAACGATCCACCCCGTGGTCATCAAGCCCACGGGCATCGAGCTAGAACCTCCCATGATCAGCGCGTTGATCGTGTGCCTGGTCGCTTTCACCATATTTTATTTCTGTCTCTTGCAGCAGAGGTATCGTTTGGAGAGGATAAAGGATGAAATCGAGGACATTAAAAGTGAGCTTGGGGGTTGATGGGAAATGCGCTATTTGATCGCAGCCTATTTTGCCGTTTGGATCGTCCTTTTCCTTTACGTCTTAACCATCGAAAGAAGATTAGCCCATCTCTCCAGGGAGTTGAAACTCCTTCGGGAGGTTGCTGAGAAAAAGAAGTAGCGGGGACAGTCCTCAAAGGAGGTTGGGATGGAGAGGATCAGCGTTTTTCTTTTTTGGCTTGCTCTCGCCATATACGTGCTGGCTTTTGCGATGTATGCCAACTTCTTCGCCTCTAGGAGGCATATAGCCGGTAGTCTGGCCACTGGAATGACCATCGGTGGATGGGTGGTGCACACGGTATCTTTGATTTTTCGAGGATTGGTCTCGGGTCATCTGCCCGGGGCAACTGCTTACGAGTCCCTCTCCGCCGTGGCCTGGCTCGTGATCATGGCCTATCTTTTTGTGGAATATTTCTCTAAGTCCAAGGTTTTGGGAATCTTCATCACCGCCATCAATTGCGTGTTTTTGCTCAAAGCCTGGGGCCATTATCAACCTCCCGGACCTCGCCTTTCAATATTGCGAAGTTCCTTGGTGGATGTTCATTTCATGCTTATTTTCATTGCTTCGGCTGCCTTCACCGTTGCCGCCGGGTGCGGACTGCTCTATCTTTTGCAGGAATGGCAGATGAAGGGGAGAAGACCGAACATTCTATTTCGGCGTCTCCCCTCTTTAGAAGTTTTGGATGATGTGGGCTATCGAGCTGTACTCGCTGGTTTTCTCTTCTTCACCCTTTGCGTGGCTACTGGGGCAATCCAGGCTCGTCAGGTGTGGGGTACAATTTGGGATCCCATCGTTGTCGCCTCCGCGGTTTCTTGGTCGATTTATGCTTTTTATCTGTTACTCAGAGCCACAGCGGGCTGGATGGGCAAGAGAGCGGCTGTATTAGCCATCATTGGATTTTTATGCGTGATGTCCATAAGGTTTGCCATAGTTCCTTACGTGAGTTACCTTCATGGGTTTAGAGGTTAGAGCGGTTAGAGCCACCGGTGCTGGCTCAAGCTCGGCAAGCGGGGTAAAATTATAAAAGGCATTTGATTTGGCGATACTTAAGGAGCGGATCAAGCGATGTATATCATCGTGATGGGACTCTCTCACAAGACTGCTCCAGTGGAGATCAGGGAAAAATTGACATTTCCGGGATCCAAACTGGAGGAATCCCTCCATTACCTGCTGGAATACGATCACATCAGTGAAGGCGTAATCCTCTCCACCTGCAATCGAACGGAGATCTATGCGGTCTCCGACGACCCCGATAAAGGAAAAAAGGATCTGATAAAATTCCTGAGTCGGTACCACAATTTAGATTCCAAAAAATTTCGTGACCATTTGTACTTTCGTCACTCAATTGATGCCATCCACCACCTCTTTGAGGTTGTTACCAGCTTAGATTCCATGGTTGTGGGAGAAGCCCAAATCTTGGGTCAGGTCAAAGAGGCATACGCTCACGCTTTCGAAGCCCACGCCACCAGCGTCATTTTCAATAGGCTCTTCAGACACGCTTTTAAGGTTGGCAAAAGAGTGCGAACGGAGACCGGAATCGGGGAGAGTGCTGTTTCCGTGAGTTATGTGGCCGTGGAATTGGCTAAAAAAGTCTTTGAGGATTTGGCTGGTCGCACCGTGATGATAATAGGCGCTGGTGAGATGAGTGAGCTTACGGCGAAGCACCTCGTGGCCAATGGGGTGACATCCGTACTCGTTTCCAACCGCACCTATGAGCGAGCGGTAGAATTAGCAGATCGATTTCATGGAAAGGCAGTAAAATTCAATGAGTTTCCCGATTACATGGTGGACACGGATATAGTGATAAGTTCCACCGGGGCTCCTCATTACATCGTTAAGAGGGAAACCGTGGCTGAGGTGATGCGCAAAAGGAGATTTAAACCCATCTTCTTGATCGATATAGCCGTCCCTAGGGATATCGACCCCGAAGTCAATAAGATTTACAATGCATTTCTCTTCGACATAGATGATCTCCAATCCGTGGTCGACGCCAATTTAGTCGAGCGAGCCAGGGAGGCAAAGAAGGCTGAGTCGATCGTCGATCGGGAAGTTGAAGAATTCATGGCCTGGCTCAGTTCCCTTGAGGTCGTTCCAACCATAACCGCTTTGAGAAAGAAGGCTGAAGCGATAAGAGAGGCGGAGACGGAGAAGGCTTTGAATAGGTTGGGAGAGCTATCCGAGAGGGAAAAAAATATAATCAATGCACTCACCGGAGTGATCATTAATAAGCTTCTCCACGAACCCATCGTCCGCATCAAGGAGTGCTCTCGGCGCAAAGATGGATATCTGTATATAGAATCCCTTCGTCATCTTTTCGACCTCGAGGCAATGGAGAAGGAAAGGACGAAAGACGAAGGGCGAAGGACGAAGGACGAAGGGCGGAAAGGATTACATGGGTAAGCGTTCAAAAATTGTCATCGGTAGCAGAGGAAGCCAACTGGCGCTTTTGCAAACAAATTTTGTTGCTCAAAATCTTAAAGACCTTGTACCTTGTGAAATTTGTATTAAAAGGATAAAGACCAGAGGAGATAAAATTCTGGATTCACCTTTGGCAAAGATAGGGGGAAAGGGTCTTTTCGTCAAAGAGATTGAACTTGCCCTTGAGCGTGGCGAGATAGATTTAGCCGTCCACTCCATGAAGGATGTTCCCACGGATATCCCCTCAGGACTCACCATCGCAGCCATACTTCAGCGTGATGATCCCCGAGATGTACTCATCTCCCGAGACAACATACCCTTACGGGATTTACCCAGGGAGGCGATGATCGGTACCAGCAGTCTCAGGCGTAAAGCTCAACTTCTCCATTTCAGACCGGATCTTAAGCTCGTGGACATCAGAGGCAATCTCGATACCAGACTTAAGAAACTGGAATCTGGTCAGTTCGACGCGATAATCGTGGCCGCAGCCGGTATCGATCGCATGGGTTGGTCAGAGAGGGTGAGCGAAAGGATTCCCACGGAGATTTGTCTTTCCGCGGTGGGGCAAGGAGCCATTGGCATCGAGGCGAGAATCGATGATCATGAGATGATTGAGCTTGCAAGGCAGCTCAATCACCCTGAAACTTGGATTTCCATTTCGGCCGAGAGGGCACTGATGAGGAGACTGGGAGGGGGTTGCCAGGTTCCCATCGCCGCTCTAGGGGAAGTGCAGAATGATGAATTAAGGCTCACCGCCCTCGTTGCCAGCTTGGATGGCACTAGGTTGGTTAGGGATAGTATCATTGGAGATCCCTCTCGGTCCCAAGATCTTGGGATTCTTTTAGCCGCAAGATTGCTTGAGCGAGGGGCAGATCAAATTTTGAAAGAAATCCGCTACCTAAGTGGGAAGTGTTAACCCATCTTGTTAATTCCTGTTAATAATACATTGGAAGCAACGGTTATCTTTTGCAACTTGGGAAAAACACAAAAGTTTTGCTGGGAAGCGAGGATGCTACGTGGTGGGGAAGGTATATCTCGAGGATAGACCCCTTTTTAGAAAGAGAGTTCTGGTCACCAGGTCCAAGGCTCAAGCCAGTGCTCTTGTCCAGGCATTGGAGAGGTTGGGGGCGGAGGTCATAGAATTTCCCACCATCAAAATTTTGCCACCGGAGGATTTCAAGACCCTGGACTTAAAGATCGATAACCTTCAGCAATACCACTGGATCATCTTCACCAGCGTTAATGGAGTGTCCTTTTTTATGGAGAGACTCTATCACAAGGGGAAAGATTTACGGGAACTTAAAGGGATAAAAATCGCCGCCATCGGTCCAGCAACTGGTCGGGAGCTAAAGAGATGGGGTCTCACCACCGATTATATCCCCCGAGAATATCGTGCCGAATCGATCATAGAAGGGTTCAAGAAGAGAGAGGTGGAGGGGACCAACATCCTCATTCCCCGAGCCGAAAAGGCACGGGAAATCCTCCCCCAAGAACTAAGGGAGCTGGGGGCAAGCGTGGATGTGGTAACGGCGTACCGAACGGTCATTGATGACTCCCCCGTAAGTGGAGTTAAAGAGATACTATCTCGAGGTGAAATTGATATCATCACTTTTACCAGCTCTTCCACGGTCAAAAATTTTGTTCGCCTTCTTGAAGGCATCGACCTTAAAAGGATTCTCCAAAAGGTGATGGTGGCTTGCATTGGACCGATCACCGCGAGTACTGCCCAGGACCTCGGTCTAAAGGTCGATGTAATAGCCGAAGAATACACAATTGAAGGGTTGATAAAAGCGATACTTAAAAAATTCACTTGTAACTCGTAACTCGCCTCTCCATTTTTTGCTTGCGGTTTGACGTGCCAGCAGGATACGTAAGCGGATACCTCTTATCTCACGGTGAGGAGAGTCTTACTATTTGTAAAGTATGCTAAAAAATTTAAAGTTCAAAGAAACATTTGCCGATAAAGATATAGAAGAAACTGTACAAATAGTGAGGAGCCTCAAATGTACTACGACAGTGAAATCGGTCTTCGCTTGAGGAATGTTCGAGAGAGCAAAAGATTAAGCCGCAAAGATGTGGAGAAATTGACCGGAGGCGAGTTCAAAGAGTCGATCCTGGCGATGTACGAAAGTGGCAGGAGAAGGATCTGCGCTTCCCGTTTAAAAAGACTCGCGGATTTTTACGGTGTACCAGTCTCCTTCCTGCTTGGTGAGACTTTCACACCCCAGCCTCCCCAAAGTTACGACATTGAAGCCATGCTCATGTCCGATCCCAAATATTCAGAGGAGGAAAGAGAGCTCCTTCTTCACGTAATCGAGATAATAAAGGCGAAGAGAAGAGCGGAGGGGAAGGAATAGATGGAAAGGTGATCACCATTGATTATCTATGCCCATTGGTATTTGAGGCAGCGAGCGGAAGATTTGGTGAAGAAATTTGGTTTTAGGAATCCACCCGTGGACCTATACAACGTCGCATGCTCTCTGGGCATAGAAATAATAGAGTTATCCCTTCCTACTTGGTTCTTTGGAGCTCTTCTGAACATTAAAGGCGATTATTACATTGTTCTCAATAAATTAATGCCCCAAAGTCGTAAAAATTTCACCATCGCTCACGAGATTGCCCATCATCAACTTCACGGTGGGGAAATCTGTTCAATGAAGAATAGCAAGAGAGATTATTTTCACCGTGAAGCCGATATTTTCGCCGCTGAGCTTTGTATGCCTTCTTTCATGGTCATAAGGGAGGCTCGTAACTGGGGTAACGATTATAAATTTTTGGCTCATCTCTTCGGGGTGAGCGAAATTGCCATGCTCAGGAAGTTGCAGGAATTAAGGCTCATCCCCGCCGAGAACTATGCCTGGTCTTGCGTCAAAAAGTAACCTGGACTAGAGCACTTCACCCCGACCATGGCGTTAACCCACCTTGTTAATAATACACCTTTAATTCTTTTCGCCATCGCGTTTGACCATCAATTGATGGGCGATCTCGTTCAGTCTAGCGTAGTAGCTTGCCCACTCGAGAGGCATATTTTGTCGAGACTCCTCTCTATAATTTTTAATGTATTTGCCGGTTATTGGCTCGGTGGATTGATACCTTTTGGCTTTATTTGCCCCCGAAGATTCCATCGCTTGCTCCTTCGCCTTAGGAGCCACGATTTCGAGCAGTCCATTTGAGAGCATTCTGACCAGAATTCTGCAGAGTGAAAGGGACGTCAAATGAGATTTATCCTTTAAATCTTTGACACTCCTCTTCTTATCCAGTAGGTACAGGACTTTCCATTCTTGGGGCTTTATGATAATGTCCTCATTCGATTTACCGGGAGCTTCGGACATTTGTACCATTGTATCAAGGGAGGGAAGTACCTCCTTTATCTTTTTCCACTCTTCCTGACGCTTGGTGGCTTCGGCTAAGATGTCCTCGACGCTCATGTATATCCCGATATCTTCCTCTTCGGGGATATTCTCGGTTTCGAAATAGTAGGAACCCTCTTTCCAATCGAAGATTTCAAAGAGGGCGTCTTCTATTTGTTCTTTTATGAATTGCTCGAGCACGTCTTTCTTCATCCCCCTGGAGATCAAGATTTCCCCAAGGCGCTTCTCGGGTTGCTCTTGTTGACATAAAAGAGCTTCTTTCAAATCATCCTGGGATATTAGCCCCGCATCTATCAACCGCGTGCCCAGGGGAATCCGATTTTGAGGGGTTATGGCGAAAAAGACTCGTCCCTCTCTGAAGTAAATTTTACCTTCAGCACCTTTAGAACTCACCGTGAGGCTTCCCGTTTTTCCGGCCAGGCTTATCAGCTGAAAGATCTGTGAAAGACTGAACTCGTTTAAATTTCCCTGCAAAGGCATTTAAATCACCACCCTCCATCGTTGTTGGTTAGTTAGCCGTTAGCTACTTGGCTATAAGCAGAACCAGCAAACAAGTACTATAGGTTTTGAATGATCGCCGTATATATCTTTATGGCCGCCGGACCCAAAATGACCACCATTAGTGCCGGAAAGATGCAGAATACCAAGGGGAATACCATTTTCACCGGGGTTTTCATCGCAATTTCCTCGGCCTTCTGTCTCCGCTTTATCCTCATCTCCTGTGCTTGCACACGGAGAACCTTGGTGATGCTGATGCCAAAGACATCCGCTTGG
>JBFMAG010000040.1 GCA_040755895.1 Actinomycetota bacterium
CTGGAGACCATGGTCTTGATGTCCGGAATGGATCTGCCGGTGCGAGCCATAAGGGAGCAAATCTCCTCCGCCATCGATTTGATCATCCACCAGGCGCGACTGCGGGATGGAACTAGAAGGATCACCCATATCACCGAGGTTCATGGGATGGAGGGAGACATAATTACTCTACAGGATTTATTCCTGTTTGATTTTTCCATGGGCGTCGATGAGAATGGTAGATTTAAGGGAACCATAAAATCCACGGGAATCAGACCTAAATTCATGCAAAAGTTGCAGAATCTGGGGATTACCCTTCCCGTGGACATCTTCCAATTTGAACTCTTTAGTCGAAAGTAGGAGGTTTTGAAGATGTCTTTGGGTACCTTGCCCGGATTAACCACATTATTACTCATATCATTCATGGCATTCTTCCTGGCTTTCCTTTCCCTGCTTGGGATATTCTTCCCACAGACTTCCCTATTGGAGCAGCAATTGAAACCCTTTGAGGAAGCATGGCAAAGGTCTCGTGGGAAGGAGGAGCAGAAAAAAGAGCAGACTAAATTCATTTTAAGTAGAATTTCAAGGATAATCGCTCCCTTGACCGCCAAAAGAGGACTGGTTAAGGACTTACAACTCTTACTCGATCAGGCAGGGCTTCCCCTTCGGGCATCGGAGTTCATATTCTTTCACTTTTTAACCGTCCTCACCCTGGGAAGTCTGGGATATGCCTTATGCAAGAGTATAATTACCACGCTCTTCATGGTCTTTTCGGCTGCAATCCTCCCTGTGGTCATCATCCAGTACTTGAAAACCAAGAGGGAGGGATTATTCCACGAACAACTCTCAGATACTCTGTCGCTGATAGCCGGAGCACTTAAAGCGGGCTATAGCTTCCTGCAGGCCGTCGATATGGTGGTGCAGGAAACGAAGCCTCCCATGTCCACGGAGTTTAAACGGGTGCTGACCGAGGCAAGGTTGGGACTCCCTTTGGAGGAAGCCCTAAATAACATGGCCGAAAGGGTTCAAAGCGTCAATTTTGACTGGACCATCATGGCCGTTAAAATCCAACGAGAAGTTGGAGGAAATCTTGCCGAAGTCCTGGAAATTTTGGCCAATACCATGAGAGAAAGGGATAGGGTAGCCAGGCAAATACGAGTGCTCACCGCGGAGGGAAGGCTTTCGGCGGCGATTTTGACCTCTCTCCCCTTCATCATGGGTCTCATCCTTTATATCATTAATCCTTCTTACGTTACATTGTTATTCACCAATACGGTGGGAATAATCATGGTCATTGCAGCACTGATATTAATGATAATCGGTGGCCTGTGGCTCAAGAAGATGGTCTCCATAGAGGTGTGAGGTGTTTGTGATGCTATATTCGTTATCCTTAATTCTGGTTTTTATCTCGGTATTTTTGACCTCCATGGCTTTGTCGATGCTGTCCACACGGGGAAGGACATCAAAGCAGGCATCCATCGCTTCCATAATTGAGCAAGAACTGGCGGAACCCTTTGCCCGCAGGATATTGCTACCCTTAGTTCAAAATCTCGCCGATGTGGTTCGGAGAATCAGTCCTATGGGGATATCAGATGGGGTGAGGAGAAAACTGGCCCTGGCCGGTAATCCCAAAGATATGAATGTCGATAAGTTCTTGGCACTTAAGGCTCTGAGCGCCATGGGTACCTGTGTATTGCTTGGTTTAGCCCATATGACCCTTGACCTCTCTTTAACCTCCATCCCCATCTCGTTGGGATTGGTGGTGGCGAGTTTCTTCATACCCGATCTTTGGTTGCAGCATCGCATAAACACGAGGCAGAAAGCCATTGCTCTGGCCCTTCCAGATACCCTGGATCTTTTGACCATAAGCGTTGAGGCCGGATTGGGGTTTGATGCCGCTCTGAGTAGAGTGGTAAAAAATACCAAGGGTCCTTTGTCTCAAGAGTTCTATAGAATGTTGCAGGAGATACGGTTGGGAACCCCGAGAAAGGAGGCCTTTAAAAATCTCGGAGAAAGGGTAAACTTCCCCGAGCTGCATGCCTTCATCTTGGCCATGCTCCAAGCGGATGTCTTTGGCATCAG
>JBFMAG010000041.1 GCA_040755895.1 Actinomycetota bacterium
AAAGAATCGATGCCTTAAGGGAAGAATTGGCATTGGATAAAAGCCTAAGAGAGGAAATGGAGGCAAAGGAGGTAGTCAACGTCTAATGCCGGGCTTCTCGTTTTTACAGGAAACAAAGGACTTGACCAGATATCTTTTTAATTTATCTGAATTTCTCAACTCCACAATCACTCCTTTTCAATCTCTCAAAATATCACCAATTTGTTCTCACGGCTATCCCATAAAACAAAGAGTGACATAATAATAACAACATTACTCTGAGTAGTTTCCGTATTATACTATGCCTTTGCAAATTTTACCTCCCTGTTTTATTTTTTCTCATGAGCCTCGATGAAGGCTTTGATATCGGACTCCTTAAATTTTAGATCGCGCCCAAATTTGTAACATTTGAGCGAACCACTTTTAACATAGCGGTAGAGGGTTTTCCGACTAACACCAAGAATCTTCAATACCTCATCGGTAGATAGCATTCTTTCTAACCTTCCTCCACTATTTATCTCATTTAAGGACATTATATCCCTCCCAAGGACAAATTGCAGCCCAATTTTTAATGCTTTTTGTCTTAAAACTTTTGTAATAGCTCCACGAGTTTAGGGATAAGTGCTTCCCTCATCCTTATCCCCTTCCTAGTGAGACCATCGTATTCTTCCGTAGCCACGAATTCCCTGATGTCGATGTATTCCTCTCCTTGAAAGTTAAGCTTGTGGACTCTAATGGTGGCATTGGTATTCTTCTGGAAGCTTCCCACCAACTCTCCAAACTCCATCTTTTACCTCCTCCCAAATTCGAATTTCGTTGAAAAAATTCAATATCCTTTTAAATGCTGAATTAGCTGCGGTTTTGTTAGGGGAACGTGTAACCCCCTAATCTCACCATTTAAAGCCAAACATTTATTTGCTTTTCTTTGTGAATATCCAATAAAACTCATCTCAGAATCGATTCCTGTGCTAGCTTCTTTGCCCTACCCTTAGCCAAAGCTTCCAATTGGGCTTGTGATGGTTTTCTGTATTTCTTGCGAGGAGTAATCTTTATGAATTTCTTGGGAACCTCAAACTCCATGGAATAGATTTTCTCATCAAGTTCCTCGGAACGAATGAATTTAGCCCACTTGGCTTTGAATAGTTTGTTCATTAAAGATTTCTTGCAGGTGTAGATATTTGCTGTATTCTCTGCTTCATTGAAATTTATGATTGTTTCTTGTTCGTATTTGGATAATCTAGCCATCTTCTTCCTTTCTCAAAGAGTGTGATTCGAAAGATTTCGTTTTCCAAGCCTTATCACTCCTCCGGCATTGGGAATACTCCCTGGTAATACTTCCAAAGATGACCTCTAAACCAGGCTTCGGTTGCTACCTTTGGCATTGGTGTCACCTTTTTCCCTTGCTTTTTATTGAGCATGAGCTGGTCTTTCTTCTATAATTGCAGGTAAAATAAGAAGTTTTGCTTTTTTAGATTGATTCACCTGCAATTTTTCCGCCCCTCAATGGAGGGAGGATAATTCAAGTAAAGATTTCAAAAATAAGTACCTAGGGTCATATGATTCAAACCGTTTTTTCCTCAAATTCTTTTCGAATGAACGTTTTCAAACATTTGTTCGGATATAAAACCCATTAGTCTCTAATTTCATCGTCGCTGTGGATGCTTTTATCATCCGTATAAGTGCGTAGACGTGTTCCCTATAAGAGGAATAATCCACAGTTATCTCCTCCAAAAGAATAGAATCTCAATAGAAGTCCTATTAAAACAACAGGTAAAATGCTTATTTTTCGGGTTAATCGGGTCAGTTACCCGATGATTCTCCAACATCTAAAGCTCCTTTTTGTTGACTCTTGAGCCAAAGCCTCACAATCTCAGGGTCAAATTTACAATAGCGACCCAGTTTATAGTGGGGAATCTCGCCCCTTCGGGTCCTCTCGTAAACCCAGCTTACCGGGACACCCAGGAGTTCTGAAAGCTCATGAACGTCAATTAGCCTATCACTCATTGCTTTGTCATTTTCCTTTGTTTTTTTACATCCAAGATTTGATCTTCTCTCCAGAAAGCCCCCGTTTTTATAAGTTGCTTGATCTGAGAGTAACTTAGTCCTTCCTGCCTTGCCTTTTTCAGCTTTAGGATCCAGCTCACATGTTTTCTTTTGTATTTTCGCCACCCTTTGCCTCGTCTTTTGGGCACTATCAGGCGATATTTCCGCTCTAAATACCTGAGTCGCCACCTGGGGATACCCGTTAACCTCTCAACTTCACCGATATAGAGGAGTTTTTTATCAGATTTCATTTATAAATCCCTTTAGTTAGCTGGTATTTCAATGAATCCCTTGCGTTTATTTGAAAATCCATCAAAAAATCGTTATTCCAAGGGAATACGGATGCCCGCCCTTTGTCTTCTTTTCCTAAACTCCAAGTCGGCCCGGCAGCGCGGGCAGTTACATTTCTCTAAATCCTTATCGGCTAGGGAAGGTCTTAAAAAACCTTCCAGCCCCTTATATTTACATTCTTGTATGTGTTCATTTTGAGTTCGCTCCGCGGTTCGCTCTGCGGTTCTTGATTCCTGATATTTTTGCCAATTAACCACTTCAATAAGTGTAAATTGGTGGTTCGGGTAGCGGTTCAATTTGCGGTTCACATTTAAAACCTTGATTTTGCGTTCCACCGTCGAGGGACTCATTAATAATTCAACGGCTGCACTTCGTCTTCCGAACACGAACTGGCCTGGTTTTAAATGAACATTTCGATTATTCAAAATTATTGTCTGCTCAGTATGGCTTGCTTTCATGAGGCACCAGCACCAGACTTTCCATAACAATGGATCTTCAAATACTGTGCTTTTTAAAGCTTTTCTATAAAGCTTAATCCAGCCTTCTTTCACCTTTGCATCTCCTCGATCCTTAAGTTTTCTGAATTAAGCCAGAAATCAATCGTTTTGTTCCCACCACATCTATTCTTTAAAATCGCCACCTTTATCAAGCCCTGGTTGAGAAATCTCTCCTCCTCGGTAGCTTTTTCGGAAAGCTCTGGTCGCCAGGCCCCCAGTAGGTAATCGCAGCTTTCCTCGAAGACTCCTGAATCGCGACACATTCTTAGGGAAACGGGCTCTCCGCCGGATAAAGCTTCCCTGGACAGTTGATGGAGGACTAGAACCGCGACTTTACACTCCTTGGCAAAGGCTTTAATATCTTTCGATAATCCTGATACTCGCTCGTAGCAATCTTTGCCCGAACCACTCATATACCCAAGGTAATCCACCACCACAAAGGATATCTTCTCTCGCAATATCTCCTCTTCCCCCCTTGCGACTAATTCCGAGAGCACTTCTCAATGGATACCGGCTTTCGATTGCAAGTTATCGCTGCCAGGCGCTCAAATACTTGTGGGCTTTCCTGCTCTAGGGAGAAGAACATGATGGGCACCTTGTGATTCTCGGTCACGTTCCTAATGCAGTTTAAGGCGAATAATGTTTTACCCACGGCTGTTCTTGCCACAAAGCCTAAGATTTCACCGGGAGCTATTCCCCTTATGGTTTGATCGATTTCCTTATAGCCAAGGGTGATCCGAAATTTGGTTAAATCCTCGGTGAAGAGCTCATAGGAATCAACTACATCGGTAATTGTTTTGATATCGGCCTCATCTATCTTCAGATCCCGCTTTATTTGCGACAATTTGATATTCGGGAATTCCTCTCTTATCTTGGGAATCTCGGCTCTTCTAAACGGAAGGGATCGCTCCAGTAGTGTTTCAATTGTGGCCTGGTAATCGTCCATCACAGCATCCCCTCACGCTTAAAGACTTTGATGAGCGTCTCACGGGGGAAACTAAACCGACGTGAGAGTTCATTGACAAACCAGAAGACCTCTTCGCGGGTGAGGTGCTTAAAGGTGAGGATCAAACGCAGCCACCGATCGAATTTTTCCTCGTCTGTTTCGTTATCAAGGCTTGATCTTGTTTCTTCCATCTTTATCCCCTTCAATGTCCAACGTTTTTTGATCTACCGGCATGAAATCTCCCCCTCGCAATCTTGGCGAAGCTCTCTCTATCAAAGAGTTCACACTCCTCAACGCCTAGAGCTATAGAAAGGGATTCTCGAATTTTTGGATAAGCTTTTCGGTGTCTCCCCTCGATTTGCGCAACTAGGCCGGGAGATACGCCCAACTTCCTTGAGAGGGATTCGAGCGAATAACCCCTGCCACGCCGGAGTAGTTCCATCCTCGTGATCTTCTTAACATTCTTCATAAAAAACCGTCCTTTCTTTGCTTTTGCTCTTTACTAAAATTTTACACATGATAAGTTTTATATGATT
>JBFMAG010000042.1 GCA_040755895.1 Actinomycetota bacterium
ATCAATGAACTCAGTTAGGGTCCTGCACTTTGCTGATCTACATCTTGGAATGGAGAATTACGGCAAGATAGATTCCGCCACGGGACTCAATCAGCGCATTTTGGATTTCCTTAAATCCTTCTCTACCTGCGTGGATTACGCTCTCGAGAATGATATAGCTCTGGTCATCTTTGCGGGGGATGCTTATCGCACGAAAAACCCCTCCCCAACCCTACAAAGGGAGTTTGCAAAACAAATAAGGAGGCTCACCCGGGCAGGAATAAAAGTTCTGCTGTTGGTGGGAAACCATGATGTTCCAAATACCGAAAAATACGCACACTCCCTGGCGGTCTTCGATGCCCTTGAGGTAGAGGGGGTAATTGTGGCCAGAGACCCAAGGGTCCACATCATCGACACCCATCAAGGGAAAGTCCAGGTGGCAACCCTCCCCCACTTTCCCAAGAGCCAACTTCTAAAACTCGATGAATACAAGGATAAGACGGTCGAGGAGATAAATCAGATTATGGCCAAGGAGATCGAGTCATTTGTGGACCATCTAGCAGCCGAAGCGGGAAGAAATTCCGAAATTCCCTCGATACTTGCCGCTCACATCAGCGTATCCACGGCAAAGCTTGGCTCAGAGCAGAGCATCATGGTGGGAAATGACCTTACCATATTGCCCAGCGCTTTGCTTAAAGATGAATGGGATTATATCGCTTTGGGACATATCCACCGCCACCAAGTGTTGGAGGAATCGCCTCTCATGATCTACTCGGGAAGTATAGAGAGGATAGACTTCGGTGAAGAAAAGGAGGATAAGGGCTTCTGCGTCATTGATCTGCCCAAAAACCTACCTGCCGGCCGTGCCTACCGTAAGGCAGGCAGACACGGCGGTGCGACCTACAAATTCGAAAAAACACCGGCGAGAAGATTCTTAAGCCTTGATATCCAATGTCTTACGACCAATCCCACCTTGGAGGTCCTTAGGTCAATTGCCGAGCACGATGTCAAAGATACCGTGGTGAGGGTCAGGATAAAGGTTCCTTCGCACTTAAAACATTTGGTTCAAAGGGATGAAATTCACAAGGCACTTTCCTCCGCTCATTACGTTGCCTACGTGGATATAGAATCCGCGGGTGAAGATGTTCGAACGAGGAATCCCAACTTAACCGAGGCCGCAGGACCCCTCGTAGCCCTGGAAGAATACCTCTTATCAAGGGAAGACCTGAAAGAAAGAAGAGATGAGCTCCTTAAATTCGCTGGGGAGCTCATCAGCGAACTCCAGCAAGTCCAGACGAATCCTTGAGGAGTGCGATGAACTCATGATCCCAGTGGAACTTCGGCTGACCAACTTCATGAGCTACAAATACATGCCAGAACCATTGAGCTTTTCTAACATCCACACGGCTTGTCTTTCGGGTCCCAACGGACACGGCAAATCCGCTCTCCTCGATGCGATCACCTGGTGCCTCTGGGGAAGGGCTCGAGGAGTAGATAGGCGCGGATTGGGTGTCGATGATCTCATCCACCTCCACGAAGATCGCATGCAGGTCGAGTTCACCTTTGAACTTGAAAATCAAAGATACAGGGTCATTCGATCTCGAGCAAGGGCAGGACGGGGTTCAACGAGGTTGGAATTCCATATCTTGGATGCCCCGACCTCGTCGGGGCGGACATGGCGATCTTTGACCGCTGATACGATCCATGAGACCCAGGAGAAAATTGACAATATTCTGCGTATGGATTATGAAACCTTCGTTAATTCAGCCTTCATCCTCCAAGGCAAAGTCGATAGTTTTACCACCAAAAATCCCAACCAAAGGAAGGAAATCCTCGCAGATATCCTCGGTCTTTCCTTCTACGATGAACTGGAAGAGAGAGCAAAAGAACGCAAAAGGGAGCGAGAAAAGGATGTGCAAATCTCAAATGCCCAAATCCAAAGAATAGATGAGGAATTAGCCAAGGAAGATGAATATAAAAGGGGAATCGAATCTTTGACCCGCAAACTTGGGTGTCTTCAAGATGATATCGCCGTTAAAGAGGGAAATTTAGGACACTTAAGGGAACAAAAGGTGAAATTGGAGAGTAAAATTTCTCAACTAAAAGAGCTTAAGATGAGAATGTCCTCGACTCAGAAGGGGCTGGAAACCATCGAGACTCAAATTCAGCGATGCCGGACGGAGATCGAGCGAGCTCAGGAGCTCATCGCCGATGCAGAGCACATCAGGGAAGGCCATCGTGAGCTCAAAGATAAAAGAGTTCTCGAAGAAAAACTCGCCGAAAAAGCCCGCCGCCAAAATGAAATTCTAAGTGTCATGCGGGAGAAGGAGAAAACTTATGTCCAAAGCCGAAGCGCTCTCGAGACCAAGATCGAGAATTTAAAGAGAAAGGAGACGGAGCTTTCCCTCGATGCTTCGGGGATAAAAGCCCTGGAACAGAAATTGAAGAAAATCGAGGAAGAGTTAGCTCTCCTACAGGAAAAAGAGGAAAGGCTCGAGACTTTAAGAGAGGATTTTTTGAATTTTCAACGAAGAAAGTCGCAGTTAACAAGCGAGAATGAGACCTTAAAGGAAAAACTTAAGACCACCGAAGAAAAGATAGAACTGATGGAGAGCCAACCTGAAGCCTGCCTGCCCTACGGTAGGCACGGCCTGCCAAAGCCTGGGCATGGCAGGCGGGCTATGTGCCCCCTTTGCAAAAAGGAACTTACCGATGCAGAACGCGAGAATCTTCTAGACCAATTCAAAGAAGAATTAAAACAATGCCTCATTTCATTGAAGGATAATACCTCAACACTTGAGCAAATCGAGGAAAGACTTGAGGTCTTAGAAGAAGAAGGAAAGACCATCAAGAAAGATCTAGCGGTTAAAGAAGCAATCTTAAATGCGCGAACCGAAACGTGTATGCAACTTCAGAAGGCAAAAAAAGCGGAGGAGGCTTTGAAAACCTGCGCTTTAGAACGGGAAAATTTACAAAGGCAACTGGATACCGGGGAATTCGCCCAAGAGGCTTTAGCAAAGTTAAAAGAGTTTAAGACCGAGCTCAAAAAATTGAATTATAATCCCGATGAGCATCGGGACTTGAGAGAAAAAATTAAAGAACTTTTACCCTATGAGCAAAGAGTATTTGAGCTGGATAATGCCCTGGCAAAGATAGAATCCTTCAAGGAAACCCTGTACACCTTCGAATCACAAAAACAAGAAAAGATCGAGATTCTCAAAGGAGATAGAGAAAAAGAAACCCGGCTTCTCGAAGAGACAAGCCAATTACCCGAACTGGAAAGACAGATCATGTTCGGGGAGAAAGAACTTGAGGAATTAAAGAAAGCGGAAAGGGAATTCTCCAATCGAATCGCAATCAACCAAGAATTTTTGAAAAATTGCGAAAATAAGCTCGTAGAAAAAGGAGAGCTCGTTAAAGAGCGAGATCAAATCTTAAGCGAAATTGCCATCTACTCCGATCTGGCCACGGCCTTTGGCAAAAAGGGGATTCAGGCTCTCATCATCGAAAATGCCATTCCGGAGATTGAAGACGAAGCCAATAAACTTCTCCACAAGCTCACAAATGGACGATTTAATGTGCGGTTTAGAACTCAAAGGAATCAGAAAACAGGTGGTGTCATTGAAACCCTGGACCTAATCATTTCCGACGGAGAACTCGGTGATAGAAAATATGAGCTCTTCAGCGGCGGTGAGGCCTTCAGGATCAACTTCGCCATCAGGATTGCTTTATCCAAATTATTGGCCAAAAGAGCTGGCGCCAAGCTAGAAACCTTGGTCATCGATGAAGGTTTTGGTACACAAGACGACGAGGGTAGAGACAGACTCGTCGAAGCGATCTCTACAATAAAAGATGACTTCAAAAAGATAATCGTGGTCACACACTTGGAGGACTTAAGGGAAATGTTCCCCAACAGAATCGAAATCACCAAAAAACTTGGTCTTGGTTCAATAGCTAAGGTAATTTAGGATTCTATAATTTCCCCGATTTTTTAACCCAGGAAGGACAGGTCTTCTGAAGACCATGCTTACTATCGGAGACCTCAACTGGCGTCAAATTTAAATTACACTTTCCCGAAAAATGACGACAACTGAGACAGCCCGACCAGGAGATATGCCAAGGAATGGTCTTGAGATGGGCTAAATACTCTTTGAAATGTTGAGGCAACAAATCTTGAAATTTCTCTCGGGCCTCGATCATGCGATCAAAATCTATGGCCGAACATAATTCCGAGAGAAGGCAAAATCGAGCCAACAATTCAAGGCGCTTGGATTTATCTTGGTGCTTATTTAATTCAGTGACGAGTCCATCTATCTCCTTCTCCAAGATGGAAATTTGCTCCCCTACATCCTCGCTCTTCCTCGTGAGTTCCTTTTGAATTTTTCCTATTTTTTTCCAGCTTTCTGCCAATTCCTTCTCGATATCCAAAGAATATCCCTCACTTCTTCTTTAATCTCTCTTCCAATCTGGCAATCGATTTTTGGAGCTCGCTCTGGCGGAGCGCTGTGGTCAAATCGCCGCGCGTTTTCTGGATTACGGACCGGGCAATATCGGTGGTTCTTCTCAGGCCACAGGTAATAGCCTCTGGGTAATCGAATGAAACCAAGACATAGTACAGATCATCCATGACTTTAAGCAATTCTTCACCCCGCTTGAGATCACCCTCCCTAATGATGTCCAAAATATGTCTTCGTAGCTCCCCGATCGCTTCGCCCAACCCATTAAGAAATTGTGGGTACCCAACGCCAATCTCATCCGGAACGGGCAGGGGTTCCCCATGAATTAGAGCTAAAGTGATCATGGCCTCAGCGTACTCCTTTTGGGCATCTTGAAAAAATCCAGCGTAATAGATATCTTTGTGCTCCTTGAGTAAATTCTCAGCTTTATCCAAAGCCTCCCTCACTTCAGCAAGCAACTTCTCTGCCTCTCGAAGTTCTCCCCGATGAATGGCTCTGATGGCATTACTGGAAGCTATGATGGCTTGACGAGAAAAGGAAAGTGCTTTTTCCCTGGCTAAATTCTTGGAGTCGAAATTCTCCCGAATCTTTGTACATATTTGCATTAAATTCATGAATATTCCCCCTTAAGACTAATGAATTTTATGAGGACCTTTCCTTCGCTTCACTTCAGTTAAAATATCCCTCAATTCTAAAAGGCTAAAAACATATTCTTCATTACAGAAATTGCACCACATCTCCACCTCTCGTTTTTTGAACAACATATCCTCAACTTCCTTTATGCCCAAAGCAATTAGAGCCTCTCTGCACCTCTCCTTTGAGCACCTACATTTAAATTGAATGTTCTTTATCTGATTGATATTCAAAGTAAAACCCCTCAGCACTTTCTGTAGCATCCCTTCAGGTGTTTTCTCCTCGAGAAGAAGCTGGCTACAGGAGGGCAAATTTTCCAAATTTTCCTCGATCTCACCGATGACTTCCTCACTCACGCCAGCCACAGGCTGAATGAGAAATCCCCCTGCGACTTTAACGGAGTTATCCTCATTAACCATGACACCCAAGGCAGTCGCCGATGGTTGCTGTTCCGAAACGGCGAAATAATGGGTGATATCCCTGGCAATTTCTCCCGAAACCAGGGGCACACATCCCGTATAGGGTTCTTTCAAACCTAAATCCTTAACCACACAAAGCACTCCTTCTTTCCCCATAGCCCTGGCCACATCCAACTTTCCTCCTCGAATCGGAAGGTGAATATGAGGTCTTCTTACAAAGCCGCGGACATTCCCCCCTGCATCCGCCTCGACCACTATTTCCTCCAAAGGTCCATTACACAAAATCTGGATTGTCAGCTTTTGGGGAGTCTGCAGTAAACTGCCCATCAATACTCCAGCGGTGAGAGTCCGACCCAAAGCGGCGGTTGCCGTGGGATAAGTCCTATGTTTTCTTCGGGCTTCTTCCACCAAATTTGTAGTTATGGCGGCTACCGCTCCCAAACCTTCAGGGGTAACGGCTCTCACTAAATAATCCCTCAAATACATCCCCACTTTTCAACTAAATTAAGTCATTTGTGCCCTAGACATAATTCCAAAAAGTAAGTTAGACGAATTATGTCTAGGCTATAAGTCGTTTGTATCATATTTTACCTCATATCATTGATCCCTTGAAGAAATTCCTGGATCAAGGGGCTCAAAGGATTATAGATAAAAGAAAATCCCATCCGAATAGGATGGAACATTAAGGCCCCAAATAGCTTTGGCTTCTATCTTTCGAGTTTCCCCTACTCAATATTTGCCTCCACTACTTGGGGCCAATTGTAAACATACCACGCCGCATGACTCTTGTCAAGAAAATTCACAAATATTTTTTCTTGCACTTTCTCTCCCTTTCCATATATGCTAAACATTACCAATTTTAAATCCAAAATTTAAAAATCAAAATGCAAAACGACCTTGAT
>JBFMAG010000043.1 GCA_040755895.1 Actinomycetota bacterium
TCCGGCAACAATAGGTACCTTTCTCTCTCTTCTTTGGAGCCAGACAGTAAGAACATGGCTTATTTTACTTTTCTGGACTCGGTGGGGGGTAAAGAACTTTTGCAACATCTCTCCGAAAATTGAGGGAAACCACCCCCATGGCATTTGAATTATTTCCTCGTCTTGTTTGATGAGTTGAGGCCCTAAGATACCCACTTTTGGATGGGTATCCATGTATTCAACCATTTTTGGAAGAGAATCTCGGAGAACCTGAGTGTCGCTGTTTAAAAGAAGAATATAGTCTCCCCCACTACTTTTAATTCCCAGATTATTAGCTTTAGAAAAGCCGAGATTTTCTTTATTTTTAATCAGCTTTACCTGCGGGAGTTCTTTCTCCACCATCTCGGGGCTTCCATCGGTGGAGGCATTATCAACTACAAAGACTTCAAAATCATCTTTTGGCGGATTTTGGTAAATCGATTGCAAACAGTTTCTTAACAAATCCCTTGTGTTCCAATTGACGATGACAATGGAAAGACCAACTCTCATTACTTGCCTTCCTCGCCTTTAAATTCTATCCCACTATTTCCAGGTTTGGTTTTCTTTGCATGCACCTCAATGAACCATCCGATTCTCATTAAATCAAGAAAATAGGAGAAAGGGGCAAATAACCACCTAAAGGTGCGAATACGGGTAAAACGAATGAAGGGTAATGTAAACTCCATACTTGCTAGAACTCCAAAAGGATCAGAACAGTAAGCGAGTTTGATAATCGTAAAGTTTGCTTTCTGTAAGAGCTGTCTAAGAGTTTTCGGAGAGAAATCGTAGAGATGGCGTGGTACCTCCCAGCCAACCCAGCGGCTTTTGAATACTTTTGCTTCCAAACTTGCCACATTTGGCACCCCTATGATTAATGTCCCATTAGGCTTTAAGATTCTATTGAGTTCTATACATGCTTCTTTTGGGTTTGGAAGATGTTCTAAAACATGCCACAGAGTAATCAAGTCAAAATAATTATCGGGAAAGGTAATTTCTTCCAGGGTTCCTGTTTTTACATTCAAACTTAGCTTATCTCGAGCAAAGACACTTGCCTTTTTGCTTGGTTCGATACCGTATGTTTCCCAGCCTAATTGTTTCATAAGTTGTAAGTATTCTCCACTGCCACAACCCACATCTAATACTCGCCCACCTTGTTGATATGGAAGCATCCTTGAAAGTCGTTTTCTAAAAAATGGAGCCAAAAAATTTGCTATTGATTTTAAAAGGGGAGAAAATCGGTCAACTTCTTGAGAAGGTGAAGGATAACCATAATATTTTTTAAGAATTGTCCAGCGGGTAAGTTCTTTTAAGGTAGAGGAAGACTTTAGATGAGGCGAAAAAGCATAATACTTATTTTCTGGATAAAAATTTCTAATTGCCTGTGGAGTTGGGCGAGGATTAATAAAAATCAAATCACATTTTCGACATTGAACGAGTTTAAATTCTCCTTCCAGTCCATACATTCGGTCTCTTCCAATAAATAGTAAGTCGTGTGATTTAGAACCGCATAGATTACAATCCACATACTCAACATCTTCCACGAGTCCTCGCCTACCTATTTTGATGAATGAATTATCAGCATTTAATGGTATTTTCAGCAAAAAAGAAGATACAGAGATTTAAAGTTTCTTTTCTATTGCTCATTTTGTAAGAATGGATTCAATGTAACTTATAGAGACTCTTCTACTTTTTTGTATTTCCCGTCTTTTTTTGCGGTTACAATATTAAAGTCGCCCCATTCTTTAGGAGTGTTTTCTAATGGACCTTCTGCTACATTAAAGCCACTGCGTTTTAACTCTTTAACAGCAGCCTTGGCAATTTCAATTCCGTATGGCGCGTACCCTTGTTGCCTTAGTGCTAAAAGAAAACTTCCACTCCCACACCCTATGTCCAATACTTTAGCACCTTGTTAAAATGTTTCTTGATCCATCGCAGGGCATAGAGCTGGTTTAATTCAAGGAATTTACGACTTTTTTGGGTGTGTTCTAAGAAAAGAAGCGATACGAAGGCATTCAGTATAAGCGAAGTCAATATCTTCCTCCTCGTACCATTCATTGTAGAGGTTTGAGTCGTAATCCATCGGATCGGAAAATTCAAGATGGCAAAGAGGAACACTTCAATATCTTGAATTTTTCTACTTTCTCAATCAAGGAAAAACCTTGTTTTTTCTCACATACGGGACATTTTAGCATACTTTTTATCCTTAAGGGTAAAATTAATTTTCTTATCTCACTTGTAGAAGTTCAATGATTCTTTCTGATGCTTTGCCGTCGCCGTATGGATTCTTTGCTTGCGCCATTTTTTGATATTCATCTTTGTTGTTTAGCAAAAGCGAAGTCTCAGCAATTATTTTATCGGTACTTCTCCCCACCAGTTTAGCTGTTCCAGCTTCGATTGCCTCTGGTCTTTCAGTTACTTCTCGCATCACCAAGACAGGTTTTCCGAGCGATGGTGCCTCTTCTTGTATCCCACCGGAATCGGTAAGAATTAAGTAAGACTTATTCATCAGATGAACAAAAGGGACATAATCTAACGGAGCAACAAGATGAACTCTTTCGCTACTGCCCAAGATTTTTTTTGCGGCTTCCTGTACCTTTGGGCTCAAGTGTACTGAAAAGACCACCTCTACATCGGGATTAGTTTCGACAATCTTTTTGACGGCTTCACAAATGTTATTTAATGGCGCTCCCCAACTTTCTCTTCTGTGAGCTGTTACCGTAATTACTTTTTTTGAGAAGTCAACTTCACTTAGAGGTGGCTGATCGAAGCTGTATTCTTTTTTTACGGTGGCAAGGAGGGCATCGATTACTGTGTTTCCTGTTACATGGATTGATTCAGGTGTGATTCCTTCTACAATCAGATTCTTTTTGGCTGTCTCTGTGGGGGCAAAATGGATGTCTGCTAGGTGGGAAGTAAGCCTGCGATTTATTTCTTCCGGAAATGGATGATACTTATCCTTTGTCCGTAGCCCAGCTTCCACGTGTCCGATTGGAATTTTAAGATAAAAAGCCGTGAGTGCTACAAAGAAAGTGGTGCTGGTATCCCCTTGGACTAATAGAATATCTGGTTTCTCTTTCTCTAAAATTGGCTTTAGACCAGCAAGCGATTTTGTAGCGATATCAAATAATTCTTGCTCGGGTTGCATGATGTTAAGGTCATAATCTGGGGTGATTTCAAAAAGATTTAAGACTTGGTCGAGCATCTCGCGGTGCTGAGCGGTTACCACAACTACTGTTTGGAATTTTTCAGGCTGCTTTTCCAACTCTTTAATCACTGGTGCAAGTTTAATGGCTTCTGGTCTCGTGCCAAAGACCGTCATTACCTTCAGCTTTCCCATTGAACTCACCCTCGCCCTTAAAATAGCTACCCTATCAGGGATTATTCTTTTCACGTTTCAAATTCTATTTCGTTTTAATTCTATTTCTAAAGTAATCGGCAGTGAGCCTCAGACCCTTCATTAAATCCGTGGTCGCCTCCCAACCGAGTTCCTTTCGAGCCAAGTCGGGCGCCAGAAATATCTTATCCAGCTCTCCGGGTCGGGGAGGGCAATATATTGGATCTTGGGCAAAACCAATAATGCTACTTAAGTTCTTGAAAAGTTCATTGACCGAGGTCCCAATTCCGGTCCCAATATTTACCGCCACATTATCTCCCCCCAATAGCGCAATGATGTTAGCCTCGACCACATCCTCGACATATACGTAATCCCTGAGCTGATCACCCGTGCCAAAGATTTTGGGAGGCGTGCCTTCAAGCATCTGAGAACAAAAGATGGCGATAACGCCCGCCTCTCCAAGTGGATCCTGGCGCGGTCCATAGACATTCCCATAACGCAAGATTGTAAATTTAAGCCCATGGACGTCGCGGTAAGCCTGAATATAAAATTCGCCGGAAAGCTTGCTCACTCCGTAGGGGGAGATGGGTTTTTGGGGATGTACCTCATCAACAGGGAGATATTGAGGTTCACCGTAGATGGCGCCACCCGATGAGGCGAAAATAATCTTTTTCACCTTGCATTCCACACAAGCCTCAAGAATATTGATCGTCCCCAGGATATTTGCTCGAGCATCGAATTTCGGATATGTCACCGACTTTCGGACATCGATTTGAGCTGCATGATGATTGACCACCTCTGGTTGTTCCTTTTCAAAAACATCGATTAAATTCTCATCCTGGATATCCATCCTATAAAACTTGGCGGATGGATTTAAATTTTCTTCCTTGCCAGTGGAAAGATCATCCACAACGATAACCTCATGTCCTTGGGCTAAATAGGCGTCGACAACGTGTGAACCTATGAATCCCGCCCCACCGGTCACCAAAATTTTAATTTGAACATCCCCCCTCATTATTGGAATGGACTTTTGGATTGAATAAAGGATATCCGGAGAGATTTCCAAAGAACATCGGGGCATAAATGAGGATGAATGGCATATAAATAATTCCCCAATAATCTCTCCAGGGACCACCCACGATAAAGAATATAAATACGGGGAGCAATAGGCAAGCCATGAAGATCATCTTCTCCCCCCTCCTTGGAAGCATTAAGACACCGAGTAGAGCCAAGAAAAGAAGGAGGAATTTGAGCATTTCCCCTTTTGCAAAAAAGTTCAAACCGAAACCAAGAGTGGATTTGACGAATCCGAAACCTCCATGTAACCACGCAGATAAATCGAAGGGCGCGTGCACCAACTTAGGTTTTACCGCAAGATAATGGATCATGAAAAAAATTGAGAAGCACACCAAAGGTAAAATCCAGATAATTATTTTCTTTCTGTTCTTTGATGAAACACTAGCCAATAAACCAGCTACGGGAACAAATATCATCAGCTCTCTCGTCAAAACGGCTAGAAGAGCAAAAAGGGCGCTCTCGAACTGCTTATGATAACAAAAAAAGGTTAGAGAGAAGAGGGCAAAGAAAAAACCCCAGTACTCTGCAAAGGGAAACCAAAAGCTCATGGCGGCATAAAGCAGATACGGAGCTAGTAAAAATGATGCCAATAGAGCCCATTCATCGGGGATGAATTTCCTCGCAAAAATGAATGTAGAACAGATACAAAGCAAAGAAAAAAAGGTAAACGCATAATTGAGATAGGTGCCATTGGCGGGCAAAAGAGTTGACCAAATCCAGAAAATTGTCGGTAACCGCCAACCAAAAATGGCTGGAGGAGTACCAGTTAACCTTCGATCTTGATCGAAAGCCATCCCGAAGGCTCGATAGTAGCCATGCCCTCTTTTCATAAGGTAAAAAGTCTTGAGGTAAAGGAATCCATCAAAGGCGTATCCTTCAGGGGCAGGCTCAAAGGAGACCCTCTTGAGTACAAAGGTATTAAAGATGGTGGCATTCACAACGAAGGATAAAAGAATGAAAATCAATAATGAATAAAGAACGAATTTTCGCCTTCCAGCCATACAAAGTTTTACGGAGAATGCAGAACCTAATATGGCAATCAAGCCCTGAATGAGAGAGAGACCGATTTTAGGAATGGATAAGAGGTAAAATGAGGTAGGTGTATATTCAAACAAAAAACATCCAATAAAAGCGGTTGTGAACCCTAAAAGTGTTCCCTTCTCCAAATCTTTAACGAACAACCCCACAAAGAGACCAACGATAAAGGGGATAAAAAAATCTTGAACCGAAGGTGTAATAAAAACCAATACACTATAGAGTAGTAAACCCGCTCCTATGATAAGTGCTATATTTAAAATATTTTTAGTGACCGGCAACTGGTGGGAGTATTCTTCACTTTTCACTTTTATAAATGTGGGGTTAAATATATCTCTCGAGCAGATGATATTCCTTCAATTTCCTAAGACCCTCTTGGATGGCTTTTGCTCGCACTTCTCCGACTCCATCTACATCGTCTAGATCTTTGATGCTCGCCTTGAGAACAGCTTGTAAGTCCTTGAACTTATCCACAATCTTATTGACCACGGACATGGGGAGACGCGGAATTTTTCTTAAGCACCTATATCCACGAGAGTGAACCGCCGAATCCAGGATGTTCACTGGGCCCTCATAGCCCAGAACCTGGCAGAATTCCATTAAATCCAAAAGTTGCACCGGTGAAAGCTTTGAGAGCTCCTGTCTTATGCGTTGAGCCCGCCTGCTATCTCGGCAATAATCCTTGATGACAAGCAATCTTTCCTCCTCCACATTGGCCATGAGTTCATCCAGCTGCATCTCGATTAATCTTCCCTCAACACCAAGTTCAGTTATGTACCGTTCGATTTCCCGAGAGACTCTTTCCACCATCTCCGCTCTCTGAAGTACAGTTGAGACGTCCGAGAGGGTAACCAAATCTTCAAACTCCAAAGCGCTGAGATTGGAGAGCACCTGATCTAGTCGGGTTTTATACCTCTCTAGGGTTTGAAGGGCTTGATTGGCTTTGGATAAAATCACTCGCAAATCCAATAGGACATATTTCATATTACCAACGTATAGGGAGACTACGTCTCGTTTCTGAGAAATAGAGATCACTAAGGCTTTAGTTTGCTTAGCCACCCGTTCGGCGGTTCGATGTCGCATTCCCGTCTCACTGGTGGGTAGGGAGGAATCCGGAACCAGGTGAACATTTGCTCTTAAGATGCGCTTAACCTCCGAATCCAAGATTATTGCACCGTCCATCTTCGCCAGCTCAAAGAGCTTCTGAGAAGTGAGCTTACAATCCAGCTCGAAACCACCGTCGCAGAGCTTTAGAACATCTTCCGTATCGCCAATGACGATCAATGCACCCGTCTTGGCATCGATTATATGCTCCAAAGCCTCCCTCAACTCGGTTCCGGGAGCAACCTTTTTAACGGCTTCGAGTAAAAGCTGTTCTTTCGTCAACTTTCTTCTTGCCATGTTTACCTCTCTCCCGAAACTTACGCTTTACTCCAATATCGCGAGAGCCTCCTTCACCGTTTCCACTGGAAAGATTTCCATATCACAATGAACCCCTTCGCTTTCCTGATGTCCACCTGGAGTGAAGTCTCCCTTTGGGACCGGATGGGGCAAGATAGCTCTCTTAAATCCAAGTTTAGCAGATTCCTTTAGTCTCCTTTCAACATGGCTCACGAATCTGACTTCCCCGGTGAGTCCCACCTCACCGAAGACTACCACATCCGAGGGGATGCTCACATTTTTTCGCGCCGATGCCACGGCCAATATCATCCCCAAATCCACACCTGGCTCCGTGATTCTCACACCACCAGCGACGTTCACATAAACGTCTTGGTTCTCCAATCGCAACCCAACTCTTCTCTCCAACACCGCCAAGCTCAAGGTGAGTCTGTTGAAGTCCAAACCCGTCGCCAGACGGCGGGGGATGGTTAAATACGAAGGAGTCACCAAAGCTTGTAATTCGACTAAAAGGGGGCGGGTTCCTTCCATTGTAGCCACCACCACGGAACCGGAAACATCCGCAGTCCTCTGAGTAAGAAACAGGGCAGAAGGATCGGTGACCTCTCTCAACCCTGAGTTGGTCATCTCAAAAACACCAATCTCATTGGTCGAGCCATATCTATTCTTTACCGCCCGGATGATTCGATAAGACTGGTGGGCTTCACCCTCAAAATAGAGGACCGTATCCACAATATGCTCGAGCACACGAGGTCCAGCGATTGATCCCTCCTTTGTTACATGTCCCACGAGAAAAGCGGGTAGCCCCCTACTCTTTGCAACCTGAAGTAGATAGGTAGTGCATTCCCGAACCTGACTGACGCTACCAGGAGCGGAGGGGACATCTGGGTGGAACATCGTCTGTATGGAGTCGATCACCAAAAGGACGGGGTTTAAAGCTTCGATCTCCCCTCGGATGCGTTCCATATCGGTTTCGGAGAGGATATAAAGGTTTCCGGAGAGCATTCCCAGCCTTTCCGCCCTCATTCGGATCTGGCGTGAGGATTCTTCTCCAGAGACGAGTAAGACCAGACCAACTGTCTGCGCCACGTTGCTAGATGATTGAAGTAGGAGGGTTGACTTACCCACACCCGGTTCTCCGCCAATTAAGATTAGAGAACCGGGGACTATGCCTCCGCCCAAAACCCGATCAAATTCTGGAATGCCTGTGGTGTATCGCTCTTCGCTTAAGGTTGGAATCGTTGTGATTTGTTGAGGAGTTTGCGGAGAAGGTTTCCATTTAAAAACGGTGGAGGAATCGTCTAATGGCTCCTCCACCATCGAGTTCCAACCCCCACAATCGGGACATCTTCCCATCCACTTGGGAGAAAGGTAACCGCACTGCTGACATCTGACCACATATCTTGCCTTGGTCATGCCTCACTCTCACTCGTACTGGTTACTTTCTCACCTTCTCGAGCGCGGAAATAAATCTTTCCGTCTGCAGAGTCGACCACAACCACCTGCGAGCTCTTAAACTCACCGCTCAAGATGGCCTCAGAAAGGGGATCTTCAACCAAGCGTTGAATGGCTCGTCTCAAAGGTCGGGCGCCAAGAGCTGGATCATAACCCTCTTTGACCAGTACCTCTTTAGCCACATCTGTGACCTCTATCTTTATATCCTGACTTCGGAGCTGGATTCTTAATCGATCAAACATTATATCCACAATCTTTTTTATATCCTCTTTAGTGAGTTCACGGAAGACGATGACATCATCGACCCGATTGAGAAACTCCGGACGGAATGTTCGCTTGAGTTCGCTCATTATTTTCTCCTTCATATCCTCGTATGAGAGAGTCCCCTCGGTTGGTTTAGAGAAACCAACTGGAGTGGCCTTCTGGATATATCTAGCTCCAATGTTTGAAGTCATGATTATTATTGAATTCTTGAAGTCCACTGTATGGCCCTGAGCATCGGTTAAGTGCCCATCCTCGAGTATTTGAAGGAGAACATTAAATACATCCGGATGTGCCTTTTCTACCTCGTCGAACAAGATCACAGAGTACGGTCTCCTCCTCACGGCTTCGGTAAGCTGGCCCCCTTCCTCGTAACCCACATAACCTGGGGGAGAGCCCACCAATCGGGAAACGGTGTGCTTTTCCATATACTCCGACATATCGAGCTGAATCAGTGCATCCTCGTCTCCAAAGAGATATTCAGCAAGAGTCCGGGCAAGTTCAGTTTTCCCCACCCCTGAGGGTCCCAGAAAGATGAATGAACCCGTGGGCCGCTTAGGATCCTTTAGGCCAGCGCGAGTTCTTCGTATCGCCCGTGAGACGGATTCTATCGCTTCATCTTGGCTCACCACTCTTTTATGGAGAGCCTCTTCCATCCGAAGCAATTTGGTGCTTTCTTCCTCGGTGAGTCTAAACACAGGTATACCGGTCCAAGTCGACACGATCTGTGCTATCTCTTCCTCGGTTACTTTGATTTTGGTCTCGGGAGTCCATCTCCCCACTTTGGTCCTCTTCTCCGTGATCAAGGCCTTTTCCTTATCACGCAAGCTGGCTACCTTCTCAAATTGCTTAGCTCCTACAGCCGCTTCCTTCTCTCGCTGAATTCGCATGAGTTCTTCCTCAAGCTCGTTAAAATCGGGGGGAGTCGTCATGCTCTTGATTCTCACCCTAGATGCAGCTTCATCGATCAAATCTATGGCTTTGTCCGGAAGATATCTATCAGAAATATATCGATGGGCTAAATTCGCCGCAGCTATCAACGCATCGTCGGTAATGTGTACCTGATGATGCGCTTCATATCGATCCCTCAAACCTTTGAGAATTTCGATGGTCTCGGAGACCGTGGACTCACTAACCAGAATGGGCTGAAATCTCCTCTCCAAAGCAGCATCTTTCTCCACGTGCTTGCGATACTCGTTGAGGGTGGTGGCTCCAATTGTTTGGAGTTCACCCCTTGCCAGAGCGGGCTTTAAAATACTGGCGGCATCGATGGCTCCCTCCGCAGCTCCAGCTCCAACCAGGTTATGCATCTCATCCACAAAGAGGATAATATCCCCGCGTTCCCGAATCTCCTTCATCACCTTCTTCAATCTCTCCTCGAATTCTCCACGGTATTTTGATCCGGCGACGAGGGCACCCAAGTCAAGGGTATAAATCTGTTTGCCCTTCAGAGTTTGAGGGACGTCGCCCACAGCGATGCGTTGTGCCAGACCCTCCACTATAGCGGTCTTGCCCACACCTGGCTCACCGATGAGTACGGGGTTATTTTTGGTACGGCGACTTAAGATCTGCATCACTCTTTCGATTTCCCTCTCCCGGCCAATAACGGGATCGAGCTGCCCCTCCTGGGCAAACTTGGTGAGGTTTCTTCCGAATTCGTCCAATAGCGATGAGCCATAATGTCTCGATCTGCTCCCAGGCGATTTAGACGCGTAATATCCGCTTAAAAGCTGAATAATCTCATTTCGAACCCTTTCGAGATCGGCTCCCAAATTGAAGAGAACCCTTGCGGCTATACCCTCACCTTCTCTCACGAGCCCCAGAAGGATATGCTCTGTACCAATGTAATTGTGTCCCATCTGAAGAGCCTCCCGAAGAGCGAGTTCCAAAGCCTTTTTCGCCCGGGAGGTAAAGGGGATGTGACCCCTGGGGACAGAGCTGCCCTCGCCAGCGAGTTCCCCAACCTGAGCTCTGATATCCTCCAGATTTATACCCAAAGCCTCGAGGGCCCTAACTGCGACGCTTTCCTCCTCTCTGATGAGTCCCAGAAGCAAATGCTCCGTACCGATATAATTTTGATTGAGCATGCGGGCTTCCTCTTGAGCAAAAACCACAACCCGCCGTGCCCTTTCAGTAAACCGCTCAAACACCTTAAGCCTCCGGAGTAAAAAACCAATCCCTTTACTTTATTATTCCCAGCATTGAATCATTCTGTCAACAGAAACTTAAAGATTTAACTTTTCCTTAAAGCAAACGCTTCTCGCTCGTCGGATTCGATACTTCAAGTGGCGACGGGTAACTCAAGATTTGGAGGCATCGAGGAAACGGTTGATCACAAAATCCCGACTTAAAGAGCTTATAAACCACCCGGCTCTTGGACCAGACCTTTTGCCCAATAAACAGAGATAGATGGCTTGAAAAGCCTGGGAAGGAGTTATTCCCAATTCTTTCGCCACTTCATGAATATTATTGTG
>JBFMAG010000044.1 GCA_040755895.1 Actinomycetota bacterium
GTCGCCTTTGATCAAGGAACGGGTTGCGTTCACATTGCTCCTGGGCATGGCCAGGAGGATTTCGACGTAGGCCTACAATACGGTCTTCCAGCTCCTATGCCCGTTGATAGCAAAGGTTTCTTCACCAAGGAAGCCGGAAAGTTCAGAGGAAAGCATATCCTTGAAGCCAACCAATTCATCATAGATGATCTGAAAAAAAGGAATTTACTCTTATACAACACAACCATCATTCATTCATACCCGCACTGCTGGCGGTGTAAAGAGCCCGTTATCTTTCGTGCTACAGAGCAGTGGTTTATCTCGGTAGATAAGGATGGTCTCCGGAAGGGAGCCTTGGAGGAGATAACCAAGGTAAAGTGGATTCCCGAGTGGAGTGAGAATAGAATAGCCTCCATGGTCAAGGAAAGACCCGACTGGTGTATTTCCCGTCAAAGATCGTGGGGCGTTCCCATCCCCGTTTTTTACTGCGAGAACTGTCAGAAGCCACTCGTAAGCGAGGAAACGATTGCAACTCTGGCTGATCTATTTAAAAGAGAGGGTGCAGATTCCTGGTTTAAAAAATCGGCTGAAGAAATACTACCCACTGGGATGGTCTGTTCCTCCTGCGGGAGTTCCAAATTCACGAAGGAGACAAATATCCTGGATGTTTGGTTTGAGTCAGGGATCAGTCACGCCGCGGTTCTTAAAAACCGCTCTGAGCTTGTATGGCCCGCTGACCTTTATCTCGAGGGGAGCGATCAACATCGAGGTTGGTTCCAGTCCTCTCTCTTAACCTCGGTTGGGGTCGAAGACAGGGCTCCTTATAGGGTGGTTTTAACCCATGGTTTCCTGGTGGATCAGATGGGGAGGAAAATGTCTAAGTCTTTGGGAAATGTCATCGATCCTCTGGAGGTAATCAAGGAGTCAGGTGCGGATATTTTGCGGTTGTGGGTTGCTTCGGCGGATTATACCACCGATATCGCCGTATCCCAGGAAATATTGGAGCGAATCTCGGAGACCTATCGTCGCCTTAGAAATACGGCTCGGTATCTTCTGGGAAACCTTCATGATTTTGATCCCAGGAAAGATGCCCTCCGCTACGAGGATTTAGAGGAGATAGATAAGTGGGCTCTACTCAAACTCCACAAACTTTTGCTCAAAGTGACTAAGGCTTACGAAGAATATAAGTTCCACCTTGTTTATCACGCCATTTATAATTTTTGCGTGACGGATATGAGTGCTTTCTATCTGGATGTCCTGAAAGACAGGCTTTACACATCAAAGGCGGATTCTCCGAAACGCCGTTCGGCCCAGACGGTTTTATTCGAGATTTTGGTTAACTTAGCGAAGATTCTTTCACCCATTTTGGCTTTTACATCCGAGGAGATTTGGCAAAATATTCCCGAAGAATACAGAGAGGAAATAAGCGTGCAGCTCTGTCCCTGGCCGAAAGCACAAAAGGAGTATTTAGACCGAGATATTGAGGAGAAGTGGGATAGGTTGCTTGAGGTTCGAGATGAGGCATTGAAGGCTTTGGAGATCGCACGCGATGAGAAACTCATCGGCAACTCTCTGGAAGCGATGGTGACCATCTATGCTCCCTCCGATTTATATGGTTTTCTCGACGGGTATAAAGATATTCTGCCCACGATCTTCATCGTTTCACAGGTTAACTTATCTCCCTCAACAGAGGCTCCGGGCAAAGCCTTCAGGAGTGAGAGACTCAAGGACGTTTCCATCTTGGTTTTGAAAGCTGTGGGAGGAAAGTGTGAACGATGCTGGAATTTCAGTGAAAGTGTGGGAAGGGATGCCAAGCATAAAAAACTTTGTGCTCGTTGCGTGGAGGTAGTGGAAAGTCTCACCGGTTGAGAGTATAGTCTTTTCTTTCCTCGGCGAAATGTATATAATCAAGGGGGATTAATATTAGTTCAACTTTTTTTCTTCCAAGGAAATCCAAGACTTCAGTGAGCCATTCTAGGTAGACCGCACGAAGTTGGAGGTTATTGTGGATCAAAAGAGGCTAGCTTATTTCAAGAAAATATTATTGAGGGAAAAATCTCGCTTGGAGCGTGAGCTCAAGGCAATCGATATTGGTATATTAAGTCAGTCTCAATCCGAACTTTCGGGGGAAAATTCCTATGTAGACCACTTCGCCGATAGTGCCACAGCTACTTTTGAGCGAGAAAGAGATCTTTCCCTGGAAAGGAATATTAAGGATATCCTCCAAAGAGTAAATATGGCATTGGCGAAGATTGAGAAGGGAACTTATGGCATTTGTGCTTCTTGTGGCAAGGAGATAGATATGGCTCGTCTGAAGGCCCTCCCCTATGCCGATTTATGTATTACCTGCAAGAAGAAGGAAGAGGAAAGTTGGTAAAATTGGGTTTAATTTCAATCGTCGATGAATTTCGACGGAGGTTTTATTGATTTTTCTGATCATTGCAGGGCTTGTAATTATACTGGATCAGTTGACGAAGAGCCTTGTGCGTCAAATCCTTTCCCCTGGACAATCCATCCCCATCATAAATGGTATTTTTCATATCACATATGTTAACAATCCTGGTGCCGCCTTTGGTCTCTTGCCCAATCATCATCTCTTCTTTCTCTTGGTAACATTCATTACCATTGTATTCATATTTCTTTATTATGGTCGCATCCGACCGCGAGAAATGCTCATCCAGGTGGCCTTGGGTATGGAGTTGGGGGGTGCCGCGGGAAATTTCATCGATCGCACAGCTTACGGTTTGGTCACAGATTTTCTAGACTTTCGCATCTGGCCCGTATTTAATGTAGCCGATTCGGCTATTGTAATTGGTCTCATCCTTTTGGTTCTGACTTTGTTGTTGGAAAAGAGGCAAGAACGGGCATCGAGTTTCGAATAACAAGTTTCGAGTAACGGATTAAAGGGTTAGATGTATCCAATCTTATTCCGCATAGGACCAATAACCTTTAAATCTTATGGATTTATGCTCGCTTTTGCCTTCGTAGTGGGTATACTTTTGGCATACCGGGAAGCGAGGCGCAGGGGGCTAAACCCCGATCTCGTCTTCGATCTAGTCCTTTACGCGGCTATTGGTGGAATAGTGGGAGCCAGACTCTCCTATGTCATCGGTCATTCAAGGGAATTTTTGATAACGCCCTTGAGAATTTTTGCCATATGGGAAGGGGGATTGGTTTTCTACGGAGGACTCGCTGGCGGCACCCTCGCTGTAATCCTCTTTATTTGGCTGAGAAAGCTTCCCCTTTGGGAGATTGGGGATATGATTGCACCGTGTCTTGCCCTGGGATATGCTATCGGCCGTATAGGATGCTTTTTGAATGGATGTTGTTATGGTCGCCTAACTAATCTTCCCTGGGGAGTGAACTTTTTTGACGTCCCACGCCATCCCACACAAATTTACAGCTCCCTTTATAGCTCGATTATCTTTGGCATTTTATGGTCTTTAAGAGCGAAGATAGCTCGTCCTGGAATTCTTTTCTGGCTATACGTGCTCATGTATTCTACAGCGCGTTTTGGTATAGAATTTTTGAGAGAGAGCCCAAGGGTGGCTGTGGGGCTCACAGCTTCTCAATTTACCAGCATTGGAATCTTTATTTTAGCCGTCGTCGCTTTAGCAACTGACTATTTCTCCCGCAGAAAATTGTCATGATACCTAAATTACAAGCTAGATATAAATCGCCTACGACAGAAGCTCTTTTGCCAAAACCATTGTTCTTAAGCACAAGGAATGTTTCAAATTCTAAGCACAAAGCACCAAATTCTAAACAATATTAAATGACCGAACATCTCCTGAGCAAAGTGGAGGGAATCCAAAGTTCAAAAGAAAATGAAATTCGATTTAGAAGAGCGTTTAGGATTTCAAAAATTTGGATTTTGAATTTGTTTTGGATTTATGTCCGGGGTATTTGAGGTTAAAATGCCTGATGACAAAAGGGAAGTTTACAAAATAGTGGTCAAAGCCAGTGACGTGGGGCAACGCCTCGATGCTTTTCTCGCTAAAAGGCGCAAAATCCCATCCCGTTCATTTGCCCAGAATTTGATTTCTCAAGGTTTAGTTCAGGTTAATGGTAAAATCATGACCAAACACCATCGCTTAAAAAAAGGAGAGACGATTTCACTTACGATTCCCCCTCCCGATGAACCCAAGATTTTACCCGAGCTCATACCCCTGAACATCATTTACGAAGACGAGGACATAATTGTACTCTCTAAACCAGCGGGTATGGTAGTGCATCCCGCTTATGGGCATACCACGGGGACTCTAGTGAATGCTCTTTTGGCTCATACCAAGGATCTCTCCGGAATTGGTGGAGTCAAACGCCCAGGGATTGTACATCGACTCGATAAGGATACTTCGGGACTCATGGTAGTGGCCAAAAATGACCAGGCCCATTTGAGTTTGGCAAAGCAGATTAAAAAGAGGAAATTATGGAGAATATATTTGGCTTTGGTGCACGGAACCTTCGATGTAGATTCCGGAACAATTGAAGCTCCCATCGGTCGAAGCCCTCGCCTACGGAAGAAAATGACGGTCATCAGCGCCGGTCGACATGCCATGACCAACTTTAAGGTCAAAGAAAGATTTAAAGATTATACCCTCTTAGAAGTTGATTTACAAACGGGAAGGACTCATCAAATCCGGGTTCACATGTCCTATATTAAACATTCGGTAGTTGGAGATCCGGAGTATGGCTATCGAAAGGATAGAAAAGAATTGGGTTTAAATAGACAATTTTTACATGCCCATCGTTTGCAGTTTACCCATCCCAGAACGGAAGAGAGTATATCCTTCGAAGATAAACTCCCAGAGGATCTAAACAAAGTGCTAACTCTTTTACGCAGGAGAGATCATTTAAAATCTTAGAATTTCTGCTGCCAGAGGTATTTTTGGAGTTAAAAGGAAAAATGAGATTGAAACTGGCATTAATCGTTAATCCTATAGCGGGGCAAGGAAGAGCGGAAAAGGCTTTGCCACAAGTGAAAAGAAAGCTCAAAGAGGTATTTAATCTACAAATTTATCGTACTCAGAGGGTTGGAGATGGTATCCTCACAGCTAAAAGGGCTTTAAATCAAGATTGTCAGATAATAGTGGCGATGGGCGGTGATGGAACAGTTTTCGAGGTGGTTAATGGAATTATTGGTTCAAAAGCCATTTTGGGCGTGATTCCCTGTGGTACGGGAAATGTATTCGCTGCGGAGATGGGCATACCTTTTAACCTCTTTAGGGCTTGTGAAGTCATTTTAAGGGGTTCAGCCAGGAACATCGATGTTGGGAGGGCTTGCCCCCCATCGCCTCTGACTCCAGGAGCTGGTAAGCGGGTTAATGATCGTTACTTCGTACTCATGGCCGGTGTAGGATTTGACGCTCAGATTGTGCAGGAAGTTAACCCCGAAGTCAAAAGGATGCTGAAGGATTTGGCCTACATTCTAACTGGCATAAAGACCCTGTTCACTTATAAGCCCACTTTGATGGAAATCGAGCTCGATGGAGAGGAAAAGGAGAAGGGTTACTTTGTGGTTGTCGGCAATGCCAAGTGTTATGCCGGACGCTATTTTAGCATCACGACTCAGGCGAGCATTGAAGATGGATGGTTGGATATCTGCATCTTCAAAAAAGGGGATATCGCAAGCTTTGTTCGGTACATCACGGGAGTTTTATTGAGGAAGCATCTTGCGTATTCAGATGTTTACTATAAGAGAGCCAAGCGAGTCCAAATCACCGCATCGGTATCAACACTGGTTCAAGCCGACGGGGAACTCATAGGGCAAACTCCAATGCACTTCGCGATATTGCCCCATGCGGTATCAGTAATCACTCCCTAAACCCAGCCTTTAATCCTGAACCTTAACCTTTAACTGTAATGTTTACGCACATTGGTAAGATCAATCCGGCTTCCTTTGAATTTCTCTAACATAGAGAGCGTACGTTATATCCTCAACCTCTTTGGCACTTTCAATTAATCTCTTGACTTCTTCCTTCATATCATCGCTATTTAACAGTTCTTTAAGGGATCTCTCGTCTACCTTTAAAATGCACTCCCAGAGCCCTAAGGGTTCTAAAACCTCCCTTAGTTTGTCAACATTATAGCTTTGAATGAGCCTTGGCTTTCGTGAGATTGCCACCTTATCCGAATAAAGACGGGAAAGACCATGTTTTTCGCAATAATCATGGATGATCCCCTGCAGCTCATCTAATCTCAAATTGATTTCCCTTAATTTCCTTTTAAGCTCCGCATATTCATCCACGACTCTTTCGATTTCGATGGTGGCTATTTCCCCCATTTCCTTAGACGGGTCCCCGTTTTCCTTTAGGAATTTGTGTTTATGAAGGGGACAATGAGTTTGAAAATCACACCATGGACAGAGAGCATTTTCCCTCGGTTCAAACTTACCCAGCTTAATATGGCTCATAACTTGTCTGATGATGTCCTTGGTTTCTTCAACATCCTCACGCGTTCTACTAGTACTTATTTTCTCATTGGGGATGAGAAAATACAGAGTCAATTTTTCCGGTTCGATTCCCCAAATCTCCTGAGCTGCCAGGTGGTAAATTGAAAGTTGTAGATCACTTTCGATTTTTGAGCGAGGGGGAAGCCTCCGGCTCGTCTTATAGTCGATTATTTCGTAGCCTCCCTCGGGAAGTTTATCCATTCTATCAATGACACCACTCAGAATAAATTTCTCAGAGTCTTCGCCGTCCAACTCTATTTGGAATTTATGCTCTAGTGCCGCCGGAATACGGAAATCTTTGACGTTGGTGTAATAGAAATTTGTCAATATTTCCTTGGCGTGCTCGAAGTAGATGGATTCCTCGCTTTGATCCTTGTATCCTTCCGGTTCCCATACCTTTGACAACAGCTCAAGGAGTTTATCCAGTGAGGGTGGTTTGGGGACGGGCACATTGTAAAAATGAGCTAAAGCGGCATGGAGACTGTTACCAAAGCTCCGAAGAGGAGTCTTCTTGGTGGGAAGCTTGTCAATGAACTGAAACTTATAGGAAAGGGGGCAGTTTTGATAAACCGTGATGGAAGAAAAGCTAAGTCTTAATTCCCGTCCACATGACCCATGCTTCGGCACGATTTCCCCCTTATACAGTATCTAGTACGGAAAAAGTAAAATTAACTCAATTTATTGTATAACGAACTAGTGTTCGAGTCAAATTTTTTGTTGAATTTTTCACGCCATTAATATGAATGTAAATTTTTGGCAGAATCCCTCATCAGCAGTATAATGGAATTAGTAATCAAATTTGATTTGAGGGTGATGAAGTGCATCGCATTGGGGATAAGGTATATTATCCTTATTTTGGCATTGGAATAGTTCAAGATATTATAGTAGGGA
>JBFMAG010000045.1 GCA_040755895.1 Actinomycetota bacterium
TTCCCGAGGTAAATTCCGAACTGTTATTCTCGTAATCGGAGATGTGGAGCAAGCGGCGACTCTGCCCCTTACCGTATATCCCGGTGTAGAAAAAGTTATGCGGGTGTTAAAACCCTATAAATTGGTGAACAGGGAGGTTAAACCGGAAGATACGGTGGTTAAACTGAAGGACGCGGTCATCGGGGGTGGATATTTTACCGTCATTGCTGGTCCTTGCTCAGTGGAGACAGAAGAGCAGGTTCTTACCACTGCCAAGGCGGTAAAGAGGGCGGGGGCTTCCATACTTCGTGGAGGAGCTTTTAAGCCACGCACCTCACCCTACAGTTTCCAAGGATTGGGCAAGGAGGGTTTAAAAATCCTCGCCGAAGCGAGGAGGGAAACGGGTTTGCCGGTGGTCACGGAGGTTATGGATACACGGGATGTGGATTTGGTCGCCGATTATGCGGATATGCTCCAAATAGGAGCCCGCAATATGCAAAATTTCCTCCTCCTCAAAGCCGTTGGTGCAGCGCCTAAACCCGTGCTTTTAAAGAAAGGTTTTAGCAATACCATAGATGAATTTTTAATGGCCGCCGAATATATCATGAGAGCCGGCAACGAAAATGTTGTGCTCTGTGAGAGAGGAATCAGAACTTTTGAAACCTATACCCGGAATACCTTGGATTTGAGCGCCGTTCCTGTAATAAAGGATTTGAGCCATTTACCTGTGGTGGTGGATCCAAGCCATGCCACTGGAAGAAGCGATTTGATAGAACCCTTAAGCCTGGCGGCTTTAGCTGTGGGTGCCGATGGGATCATGGTCGAAGTCCATCCCCATCCGGAGGAAGCATTGTGTGACGGATCTCAGTCTCTAACCTTTGATGCCTTTAACAATATGATGAGAAAAATTAAGCCTTTAGCCAAGATTTTGGGAAAAAAGATGAAGGTCTGATTGAGGATGAATAATCTTCAAATTACCATTATCGGCGTGGGTTTAATCGGTGGTTCCCTCGGTTTAGCCTTTAAGAATCTTTCTGAACCGCCCCCCATTGTGGGAGTTGCGCGACATAAGAAAACGATAATGCGAGCTCTTGAGGTTGGAGCCATAGATAAGGGCACGACTTCCTACATTGAGGGCGTAAAGAATGCAAATATCATCTTTATAGCCACACCTGTGGGGTCCATCGTGGACATCGTTCGAAAGATTTATCCCCATCTTGAATCGGGAACCATTATAACGGATGTGGGGAGCACCAAAGCAAACATCGTTCACGGTGTGGAAGCATTTCTCCCTAAGTATCTTCATTTTATCGGCGGTCATCCCATGACGGGTTCCGAAAGGGTAGGAGTTCAAGCTGCCAGTGCTTCTTTATTCAAGAATGCCCATTATCTTTTAACCCCCACTCCTCGCACCAATATGAAGGCTTTTCAACACCTGCATTCCCTGTTAACAAAAATAGGTGCCTTGGTTTTGGCCATAGATCCCGATAAACACGATAAAATATTGGCAACCGTCAGCCACTTACCCCATATTCTCTCAGCGACCTTGGTGGATTTTGCCCTTAAGCAGACCACCGAGACGGAAAATCCTCTTCTACTAGCCGCAGGGGGCTTTCGGGATATGACCCGAATCGCTGCGAGTAGCCCCGAGATTTGGTCCGATATTTGTTTGGAAAATGATGCCGCAATTCTAGAAGCCTTAGAGGAGTTTTGGCGGGAACTTGAGGATTTCTCAAGGTTCATCAAAAAGAGGGATCGCGATGGTCTGGTTAAAAAGCTTGAAGAAGCCCGTAGAACCAGGCTGGGTCTTCCCTCCCTCGTATACAAGGATCTTACACAACTTCGCGAGTTATCCATACCCGTGATCGACAAGCCGGGAGTGATAAGTGACATTACGGTGACGATCGGTGGCATGGGCATAAATATTGAAAATATCGAAATCGTTCCCTCAACCGAGCATTCGGGGATTTTAAAATTGGTCATCGCCGGGGATGAAAATTCCTCAAAGGCTGCTGAAGCTCTCCGTGCGAAAGGCTACGAGGTTTCGATAGGAAGCCTTTATAATAGGGAAGTGCGTTGAGATCAGGATTAAGGATTATGAAAAGGTTAGCTTATAGTTGAATTTAAGAGGTAGCAATGGAGTTAAAAATAGCGAAGATAAGTGGTCTTCGAGGGGTAATTAAGGTACCCGGGGACAAATCCATCTCTCATCGAGCTCTTATAATCGGCTCTTTGACTTCGGGAAAGACCTCCATCCTGAATTTCCTTTCAGCTGCTGATTGTCTTTCCACATTGGCGTGCATCCAAGCTCTCGATGTTAGGGTGGAGATTCTCAAACCAGGCAGTCTAATCATTCATGGAGTGGGTCTCCACGGTTTAAAAGAGCCTCAAGATGTTCTAAATGTGGGAAACTCGGGCACAACCTTGCGTGTTCTTCCGGGTGTTCTAGCTGGTCAAAATTTCTTTTCGGTGCTTACTGGAGATCAATCGATAAGAAGAAGACCCATGGATAGGGTGGTGGATCCTCTACGCCAGATGGGTGCCCAAATATGGGCGAGGAATGATGGTTATGCTCCCATCGCCATTTTAGGTCGGTCCCTTCACGGGATTACTTATACCATGCCCATTTCAAGCGCCCAGGTTAAGACCTGTCTCTTACTTGCTGGTCTTCTCGCTGAAGGGAAAACCATTATTACAGAGCCCCACCAATCGAGGGATCACACGGAGCGAATGTTAAAATTCCTGGGAGCTGACATCAATATAAGGGGGACGTCTTACTCAATCACGGGTCAGAGCTCTCTTGAGTCCGGTGAGATCAGTATCCCAGGTGATGTATCATCCACCGCCTTCTTGATCGTAGGTGCCCTAATCACTCCTCAATCCGAGTTGATAATCAAGGATGTGGGAGTTAATCCCACTCGAACTGGAGCGTTAGAGGTATTAAAAAAGATGGGGGCGCACATTGAGCTAGAGGATTTTTGCGTAAAGAGCGACGAACCTCGTGCTGATATCCTGGTTAAATCCAGTAAACTCTCCGGGGTAACCATTGGTGGGGAGATAATTCCCAGACTTGTAGATGAACTTCCGGTTCTAGCAGTGGCTGCAACGCAGGCGGAGGGTATAACCGTGGTTAAAGATGCGCAGGAGTTGCGGGTAAAGGAGACCGACAGGATCTCAGCTACCTGCACAAACTTAAGGAAGCTGGGAGCGGATATTGAAGAGCTTGAAGATGGATTCATCGTCAAGGGACCCACGAAGCTTAAAGGGACTGTATGCAGGAGTTACGGTGATCACAGGATGGCTATGGCCTTGAGTATAGCCGGTTTGGTCGCTGAAGGCACTACCATCATTGAAGGTTCAGAGTGCATCGATATCTCCTTCCCTGGCTTTGAAAAAGCTCTGAGGGATTTAATTTGCTAATCCTTGACTACAAAGCCGGTTAATCTCAATGCAATCTCTCATCACAGATACCCAGATACGTCATAGTTTTCCGATGACACGTCCCATGAGCGGCTATATAATTGAGTCGAGGGAGTGAGATGATCATAGCTATTGATGGTCCGGCTGCATCTGGAAAGAGCTCCGTGGCCAAGCGAATCGCTCAAAAACTTGGGTTTAGGTATATAGATACCGGAGCCATGTATCGTGCTCTAACCTGGAAGTCTCTCCAGGAAAGGATCGATATTTTTGATGAGGAAGCCTTGGTGGCTTTAGCCAAGCAGGTGAAAATTCGTTTCGTCAGACCAAAGGAAGGAATTGAGGAAAGGATATTCGTCGATGATATCAATGTGACCGAAGACATTCGCTCTCCGAAGGTAGGCGGTGCGGTATCCATCGTCTCCAGGGTACCCGAGGTAAGGCGGGTTATGGTTGAGGAGCAGCGCGCGTTAGCCATAAAGGACGCCGTGGTGGAGGGGCGCGATATAGGAACGGTTGTTTTTCCCGATGCAGAAGTAAAGATATTTTTAACCGCTTTTCCCAGCGAGAGGGCGAGGAGAAGGAAAAAGGAACTGGAGGAGAAGGGGCATAAGGTGGATATAACTTTAGTGGAGCGGGAGATCATTACCAGGGACAAAATTGATAGCACTAGGCCGGCGAGCCCGCTGTCGAAAGCACCCGATGCTCTCTTGATTGATACCACGGGAAAAAGCATCGATCAGGTGGTCGATGAAATCCTTGGGTATATCGAAGGAAGAGAAGAGGTGAAGAAGTGAGGGAGTGATACAGAGCTCCTGAGCTAAATACCTCTCAAAAGAGGGGAGAAATTGCATTGCTTTATAACCTTGCTTATGTGGTATTTATAATTTTATTCAAGCTATTATATCGATTCTCCGTATCCGGGAAGGAAAATCTTCTAAAAACGAAACCGTTCATCATCGCTGCCAACCACATGAGTTATGTTGATCCCATCGTCCTTGGTTTAGCTGCTTATCCCAGAAGGATTTATTTTATGGCCAAGGAGGAGCTATTCAAAATCCCCATTTTGAATTGGCTTATAAGGGAGCTAAATGCTTTTCCCGTGCGTAGAGGTAAATCCGATAAAAAGGCATTTCAAATGGCTCTTGAGCTCCTTCTAAGGGGAAAAGTTGTGGGACTCTTCCCTGAGGGAACGCGCCATCGCGGGAAGTTGGGTCCCGCTCATAGTGGAGTGGCGATCCTGGCGCTTAAGACCGGAGTCCCGGTGATCCCCATCGCCATCATTGGAACCGATAAGATCCTTCCCGAGGGAAAATATATTCCAAGATTCCCTCGAATCAGAGCGGTGATAGGGAAACCCATATTTGCAAATAAGGGTGAACTCAAGGTTAAGGAAAGCATTTTAGATATGACCGATCGCATAATGAGCCACATTGCTGGTTTGATGGAAGGGAATTTAGGATGAGGATTGAATTGGCGGAACACGCAGGTTATTGCTATGGAGTGGAGCGGGCTCTTAAGCTTGCGAGGCAGGCTACTCGTACTTACCCCAAGCCCATTTATACTCTTGGTCCGATCATCCATAATCCCCAGGTGGTTAAATCCTTGAAAGAGCAGGGGATATATCCCGCGTCTAATCTAAGTGAGATTGGAGAGGGGACCATGATCATTCGGTCTCATGGAGTTGATCCTCAAATTATTACGGAGGCGAAGAAAAAAGGCATCCATATTGTCGATGCCACATGTCCTTTCGTTAAAAAGGCCCAACAGCGAGCTTCAAAGTTGGTCAGGGAAGGATATGAATTGGTGATAGTGGGTGAGCGGGATCATCCGGAAGTCATTGGAATTTTGGCTCATGCCAGTGGCAAGGCTTTGGTTGCGGAAAAACCAAGCGATCTCGAATCCCTTACGGGCAAAAAGAAGATTGGGGTGGTGGTCCAAACCACTCAATCCGAGGAGAATTTAAAACTTGTCGTCGGTGAATTGCTCACGAGGGCGACTGAGATTAAAGTGTACAATACCATTTGTGATGCTACGAGCAGGAGACAAGCCGTTGCTAAGGAACTGGCAAAGCGCGTGGATATCATGCTCATTGTGGGTGGCAAAAACAGCGCCAATACTTCACGACTGGCACATATCTGTCGGCAGACAAATCCCCAAACTCATCATATCGAAACCGCTAAGGAGCTCAATCCCGCCTGGTTTGAAACAAACTCTCATGTTGGGGTCACCGCTGGAGCGTCCACTCCGGACTGGATATTAAGAGAAGTAGTCGACAAGCTCTCACAAATTTCTCGATGATATCTCGCTTTTAACCGCACCCAGTCGCGGTTCATGGTTCGTTAGAAAATTAATTGAATGGAGCGAGGAAGGTAAAGAATATGTTACCTTTGGTGGCAATCGTGGGAAGAGCGAATGTGGGAAAATCCATGCTGGTAAACAGGATTGCAGTGAGCTCCGAGGCGATCGTAGATAAGGTGCCCGGCGTAACTAGGGATAGAAATTATATTCAAGCCGACTGGCGGGGAAGATCCTTTACCCTCATCGATACGGGGGGACTTGATTTTACGAAATCTCTCCCCATGTCGGAAGCGGTGGTTAAGCAAGCCCTTCTCGCTATGGAGGAAGCCGATGCCATTATCTTTGTGGTCGATGGACTCAGTGGGTTACTCCCCGATGATAAGGAGATCGCCAATATTTTAAGGACCTCAAATAAGCCCGTATTATTGGTGGTGAACAAGGTTGATGATCTTACCCGAGATGAGGCTAAATACCAGTTCTATGAATTGGGGTTGGGGGAACCTTTGGCCATCTCGGCTATGCATGGTTTGGGAATCGGAGATTTACTCGATGAGCTTGTTCAATTCCTTCCCAAAGCCATCGAGGAGAGAAGGGAGGAATTGAGCGTCGCCATTGTGGGGAGACCAAATGTTGGGAAATCATCGATCCTCAATAGATTGTTGGGGCAGGAGAGAGCCATTGTCAATGAGATACCGGGAACCACCAGAGATGCTATCGATACCCTTCTCGTTCGTGATGGCAAGCGATATCGATTCATTGACACAGCTGGTTTGAGACGAAAGGGGAGAATCAAAAAGGATATAGAGTATTATGGCTTTGTTCGTGCCTTGAGGGCTTTGGACGTCGCGGATGTAGCCCTGATCATTCTTGATGCCTTGGAGGGAGCAACTGAGCAGGATCAAAAGGTGGGGGAGCTCGCTGAGAGTCGTAGGTGCGCGAGCATCATTCTCCTTAATAAGTGGGATTTGGTGAAAAAGGAAATTGCCGAGGATCTAATTCTTAATGTAAAGTACAAGTTTAGATTTTTGGATTATGCCCCAATGCTTTGCGTTTCTGCCCTTACGGGGGAGGGAATCGGGAACATATTTCCAAATTTAGATATAATAGCCAATGAATACAAGAAGAGGATCTCTACCCCAAAATTAAATGACTTCATACAGCGATTGCGTGTAGAGGGCTACGTTCCCACGAAGAGGGGTAGGAAGCTTAAGATATCATATGTAACTCAGGTGGGAACAAAACCACCAGTTTTTGTCTTTTTCGTGAATCGTCCAGAAATCGTCGATCCGTCCTATCAGAGATACTTGAGGAACAAAATAAGGGAAATATTTGGATTTAATGGCTGTCCACTTCGTCTTAAATTCAGAAAGAAGTGAGCGAGATTGTTGGCGATAGTTAAAAGCATCTTGGCAATAGTCGCCGGTTACCTTTTGGGATCCATTCCCTTCGGATTGATCATGGGAAAGATAGGTTACGGGATTGATATTCGAGAGTTCGGGAGCGGAAATGTTGGAGCCACAAATGTCTTTAGGGTTTTGGGTACCCTGCCTGGTTTGCTCGTCCTCGTCGGAGACTTTCTAAAGGGTGCCCTTTCCCTGCTTCTGGCCAGTTATCTCTTTCCCAATGCACCTACCTTCCTGGGAAGCCATGAGCAAGTTGTGTTGACCGATGCCACCGTGGTGGTTCTTGCGGGTATGGCCGCAATCTTAGGTCATAGTTGGTCGATTTATCTGAAGTTCTTGGGGGGAAAGGGAGTGGCTACCGGTGCTGGGGTTCTCACCGTTTTGGCGCCAAATGTCGCGGGTATTCTCTTTCTCATCTGGCTTTTGATTGTGATCAGCACCAGATATGTCTCCCTAGCCTCGATAACCATTGCTTTTCTCCTTCCTCTTTTGATGCTCTATTTTCAAGCTGGAAATTATCCCTATATTTTATTCAGTATCCTCGCCACCATCATAATCGTCTATAAACATAAACCTAATATAAAGAGACTTTTGGCTGGGGAGGAATTGAAGCTTGGGTTTCGTTCCCAGGAAAGGGAAGGTAAATAATGGAGAAAATTGCAGTTATTGGTGCAGGTAGTTGGGGCACGGCGATTTCCACCCTTCTTGCAGAAAAGGGATTTTCAGTTAGCTTATGGGCTAGAGACGGAGATTTAGTAGAAGCCATGCAAAGTTTGCGACGCAATCCTCGATATTTACCCGAGCTCCTCCTTCCCAAAAATTTGTATATTACTGGTGATCTCTCCGAAGTTCTTTCAAAAGCGGAGATGGTAGCCCTGGCTGTGCCCTCTCACGCCATGCGTTCGATCATTCGAATGCTTAAAGATGAGTTAAAATCCAATGTACTCATCGTGAGCTTAACGAAGGGAATTGAGGTTGATACCCTCATGCGAATGTCAGAGGTCATTCAAGGCGAACTCTCATCCACTTTTCAGGTGAACATCGGGGTACTTTCAGGTCCAAACCATGCGGAGGAGGTTGCCCAGAAAATCCCCACTGCTACTGTAGTCTCAGCTTTTGATAAAGGTTTAGCCTTAAAACTCCAAGAAGTGTTCATGACCCCTTATTTCAGAGTCTACACCAATCCCGATGTGGTTGGGGTTGAACTCGGTGGAGCCACCAAAAATGTAATTGCCATCGCGGCGGGGATATCCGATGGTCTGGGTTACGGTGACAATACCAAGGCTTCCCTGATGACCAGGGGATTAGCGGAGATGACTCGCTTGGGTGTGACTTTAGGTGCTCGACCTTTAACCTTCGCTGGGCTTTCAGGAGTTGGCGATCTTATTGCCACTTGTACCAGCCGTCATAGTAGGAATCGAGCTGTAGGTGAAAAGCTTGGCAGGGGAATGAGCTTATCCCAAATACTGCAGGAGACGACGATGGTTGCAGAGGGCATCCGCACGGCGAAAGCCGTTTATCAACTCGCTCAAAAATATGAAGTTGATATGCCCATAACCAAAAGCGTGGCAGAGGTGATTTACTTCGGTAAGGATCCTCACGATTGTGTCGTGGAACTCATGTCGAGGGGACCGACCGAGGAGATAAAAGAGGGGGGAATTTAAATGGAGGAATTTTTTTGGGTAGTGGTTGTCCTGATAATTACATTCTTATTATTTGCCTTACTGGCAAAGATTTGGGCTGCTCATCATTAAAATTCGGGATTTCTAAATTTCAGAGCGTATTCAGGTCACCTTGAATAGAGATTTTACCTTAGATATAATGAGGTCGATAAATGACCAAATAGAAGCGGGGCGTGGCGCAGCCTGGTTAGCGCACCAGACTGGGGGTCTGGGGGTCGGCGGTTCAAATCCGCTCGCCCCGACTAGGTCAGGGTACTAGAAGGATTAGAATTGGTTTTTTCCTATTTTTTCTAACAATTTTCTAACAGAGTTCCTGAAATATGTGACATGCGATATGCAACATATCTTTGAAAAGACGTCCAAAGTGCCCAAAAACTTCAGGTCAAACGGTAGACATTGTCAAATATCTCGGTGAATGGTGTCCATGAACCCTCAATTCTTTCCATCTTCCATCATATTTTGCCCCCGAAGGCGGGGTCCTTACAAAAGCAACAAAAGCATCCAAAATGGGCTAAAATAGGTTAAAATAAGACAGAAGTTTGAAAGGAAATGACTATGCCTATTAGGGGTAATTTGATTTCCATCGACGATGCTTTAAATGCTTCAAAAAGCGAGGTTAAGGGGTGGTTTAGGGAGTACATCAATCCCGATTTGTGTTTGACACTTGAACTCGTTGGCTTCGACGAGGTTTATGACAAGGCTGAGGGGGTCACCGTTTACGTCGATGGAAAACCATATTTGGACTTTTTATGTGGGTATGGAGTTGCAGCCCTGGGACATAACCACCCCGAAATAATAAAGGAAATATATAAAGTCAAGGAGAAGCCAAATTTTTTTCAAGCCGCTCTTTCCCCTCTAACTGCGGCATTGGCTCGAAATCTCGCCCTTATTACCCCCGGGAGTTTAAGGAAATCCTTCTTTTGTAATTCCGGAGCAGAGGCTGTGGAGGGAGCCTTGAAGCTGGCCAGAGCGGCTACTCACCGTAAAAAGATAATCTACACCGAGAATTCCTTTCATGGGAAGACTATGGGAGCCCTATCTGCAACCGGCAGGGGAAAATACCAGGCACCCTTTGAGCCACTACTCCCGGATTTTGAGAGCATACCCTATGGTGATTCCGAAGCTTTACGTGAGAAGCTCAGGAGAGGTGATGTAGCTGCCTTCATAGTCGAGCCCATCCAGGGTGAGGGAGGGGTTATCCTCCCTCCAGAGGGCTATTTGAAGGAGTCGGAGAAGTTGTGCCGAGGGTACGATGTTTTACTTATACTGGATGAGATTCAAACCGGTCTCGGTCGCACGGGAGCGATGTTTGCCTGCGAACATGAAGGTGTAGAACCGGATATTCTTTGTTTGGCAAAGGCCTTGAGCGGCGCAGCTGTACCAATCGGTGTTTACATAACCACGGATGAAATATGGAAAAAGGCTTACGGCAGTATGGAAAGATGTTTGCTTCACACTTCCACCTTTGGCGGAAATGCATGGGCTTGTGCGGCTGCCCTGGCCACCCTAGATTTACTCTGTCGCGATAAAGGGCGTCTAATCAAAGAAGCTGGAAATAAGGGTGAATATTTCCTTAATAAGTTGGAGAGTTTAAAGAATCGAAATCCCATAGTGAAAGAGGTCAGGGGCAAAGGATTAATGATCGGGATGGAATTTGATCAGCCAAAGTTTCTTAAGGGAGCTTTAAGTGACCTCTTTAGGAAATACTCTGCATCCTTGGTTGCCAGCGAGCTTAAGGATGAATACTCCGTCATTACCGCCTATACTTTAAACAACCCCAATGTTATCAGGTTCCTACCACCCTTACTGGTCTCAACGGATCAAATAGATTATGTCGTGGATTCTCTGGACAAGATATGTCATCGGGGATTTTCGGGAGTAGTATTGGGGGCAGGGTGGAAAGCCGGAAAGCGTTTGATCAGAAAGGGTTTTACCCGCGAGCATATCGAGTGATACGGTTTCAAAAGCGTTACGTGGCCAATGTAATAACAATTTTTCGTATATTTTTAATCCTTCCCCTCTTATATTTCATCTTCTCTTTGAAGTATAATATTTTTGCGGTCATAATTCTTACTTTAGCGTCCTTATCCGATTGGCTGGATGGTTTCATTGCTCGTTCCATGAACGAGGTTACCGATTTTGGGCGCATGATCGATCCTCTTGCGGATAGATTATTCATTCTAAGTGTGATAATCGCCCTTTATATAAGAGATGCCTTACCACCATTTTGGGCATTGATGATTTTCGTGTGCAGAGATTCACTCATGATCATTGGTTACCGCATGCTGAAGACTCGGTGTAAAAGAGTGGATATCACTTATTTGGGGAAAATGGCAACGGCCATTCTCATGGTTTCATTCATCCTGCTACTGCTCAAATTCGAATTGGGGATTTGGCTATTCTATCTGGGGTTGGTTTTATATTTAATTTCAGGTTTTGACTATCTCCAAAAGGGTTTAAGGATGCTCAGTCAGGGGTGACATTTCTTCAGTGGACTTCTTCATCAGTGGTTTGAAGAATGTAAAATCGATGCTTCTCAGTTGCCGCAACAAAACCGAAATTTGGGTCACGGATTACGTTCATTAACCATGATTATTTAAATAGTTATTTGATTCTTGTAAGAGTAATTTACGGTGGGAGAAGGTGAGTTTTGATGAAGGCAGTGGTAATGGCGGGTGGAGAGGGAACGAGACTCCGTCCTTTGACGAGCAACCAGCCTAAGCCCATGGTTCCTTTCATGAATAAACCGGTGATGGAACACGTGATAGAGTTGCTTAAGAAGCATAAGATCACGGATATCGTGGTCACATTGCACTTCCTTCCTCAACTAATTAAGAATTATTTTGGTGAGGGCACCGATATGGGAGTAAATTTAAGCTACTCTATAGAAGAGAGCCCTTTGGGCACCGCGGGAAGTGTAAAGAATGCCGAAGAGCACTTGAATGAGACTTTCATCGTTGTCAGTGGTGATGTCCTCACCGATTTTAATCTCACGGAAATTATAGAGTTTCACCGTAACAAAAAGGCCATGGCTACCATCGCCCTGAAGAGCGTCGAGAATCCTCTGGAATTCGGTGTAGTCATCACCGATGAGGATGGGCGCATCCAGCGCTTTCTGGAAAAACCCACTTGGGGTGAGGTATTTAGCGACACCATAAATACTGGTATTTATGTGCTCGAGCCCAAAATCTTCGAATATATTCCCGAAAATACCATATTTGATTTTAGTCAGGATCTTTTCCCTTTGCTCCTCAAAAATGGGGAACCACTCTATGGATGCACTGTTAAGGGATATTGGTGCGATATCGGTAATACCCAGCAGTATGTGCAAGCCCATCGGGATATTTTGGGAGGAAAAGCGAATATTAAACCCCCCGGGATTAGAATGGAAGGGGATATATGGGTAGGCGAGGGAGCATTCATTCATCCAGCTGTGGATATAAGAGGACCCGTGGTTATAGGTCAACATGCCAAGATAGAAGCAGGTGCTGAGATTAGAGAATATTCGGTTATCGGGAACAATGTGCTGGTCCGAAACAATGCTCACATCCATCGATCGATAATCTGGGAGAATTCATACATTGGACCTCAAGCTCACCTTCATGGTTGTGTGATTGGGAAGAGCTGTGATATTAAGAAGGGAGCCCGACTCGATCTCGGAGTGATAATTGGAGACGAATGCGGAATCGGGGAAGATGCTGTCATAAATCACGATGTTAAGATTTACCCTTTCAAAACCGTAGACGCCGGAGCCACCATTAATACCAGTATTATCTGGGAGACGAGGGGGATGCGAACCCTCTTTGGCAAGCATGGTGTCTCGGGTCTGATCAATATAGATATCACCCCTGATTTGGCAATGCGTTTGGCAATGGCTTATGGAACCTCTCTCAAGAAGGACACACACGTGATGGTGAGCAGAGATGCTAACCGAGCCTCACGAATGATTAAAAGGGCTATCGTAGCTGCTCTCAATGCTACGGGTATTCACTGCCGAGATTTGAGGGTTGCTCCGACTCCGATTAATCGATTCAATGTCCGGACTAGCCGGTGTGTAGGCGGGGTTCATATTAGGGTTTCTCCCTTTGATCCTCAATCCATTGAAATTAAATTGTTTGACGCGCAAGGAATGGACATTGATGAGAATACCCAGCGGGGAATAGAAAAGTATTTCTATAGGGAGGACTTCAGGCGAGCCTTTTACAACGAGATTGGCGAAATCACTTTCCCCGCTCGTACGAGCGAGTATTATATAGACGGTCTACTCAAAGTGATCGACAAAAAATTGATTAGAGATGCGAAATTCAAGGTCGTTGTGGATTATGCTTGGGGGAGCTCTTCTTTGACCATGCCTGCACTTGTAGGCAAGCTCGGTTGTGACATCATTGCCTTAAACGCCTATACCGACGAGAGCAAAACCACTATCTCCGGTGAAGAATTTCAGCAGCATCTGAAGAATTTATGTCGAACGGTTCGAGTATTTAAGGCGGATTTCGGCATCCTCATCGACAGTGCTTGCGAAAAGGTATTTGTGGTGGATGATAGGGGAAGACCCATTTCCAATGATGATCTCCTTCATCTCTTTGTGAGTCTCATTTGCCAATTTGGAAGGAAGAAGGGAAAAATTGCGGTTCCCCTCACCGTCTCCCGCGTGGTCGAGGATATTGCCGCCGAATATGGACGGAAGGTCATCAGAACGAAGGTAAGCGCCAGGGCTTTGATGGAGGCTGCTTTGAGGAAAGACGTAGTCTTTGCGGGTGCTCAAGGCGGGGGTTTAATCTTCCCTCAATTCCTACCGTCCTATGATGCCATCGTGACCTTTTGCAAACTTATAGAATTCCTTGCGAAGGCCGACAAACCAATATCGGAATTGGTCGCCGATCTTCCCAAATGCTATTTGGCTCACCAGAATACTTTTTGCTCATGGGAGCTAAAGGGACTGGTTATGCGACGATTGATGGAGCGAGCTAAGGGTAAACAAGTACAGCTTTTAGATGGAGTAAAGATTTTTGATACAGATCGCTGGGCTTTAATCCTTCCGGATCCAGAGGAGCCGGTATTTAGAATCTACGCCGAAGCTGATTCCGATAAGAGAGCTAAAGCTGAGGTTGAGAATTATATCAAATTCATTTCCAGCGTCTCCTCCTAGTCAAAATTCGAAGTCTTGGAGGTAAATTTCGGGTTTGAAAGGGATCAAGTTTGGAACCGATGGCTGGCGAGCGGTTATGTGTGACACTTTCACCTTGGAAAATGTGAGGGTGGTAGCGCAAGCCATCGCCGATTTTATCTTGCGAGAGGGTGAACCCGAAAAGGGATTAGTTATAGGTCACGATACCAGGTTCTTTGCCGAGGAATTTGCTTCTGCGTGTGCCTCAGTCTTGCTGGGTAATGAAATACCCGTTTATTTGGCTCGCGGAGCAATGCCTACTCCCATTACCGCGTATTGCATCAAGCTATGTGATACTGCGGGAGCAATCATGCTCACCGCCAGTCACAATCCTCCAGAATACAATGGGATAAAATTCATTCCTGAATATGCTGGCCCCGCAACTCCCAAGATCACCTCACAAATCGAGCAAAACATCGAGCGGATTAAAGAATCGGGGAAAATTTTGCAGGCATCATTGGAGTCCACACTCGTTCACTACATAGATCCTTTCCCTAGGTATATTGATCATTTAAAGAATTTGGTCGATTTTGAAGTCCTCAAGCGAGGAAAGCTTAAGGTAGTTTTGGATCCCATGTATGGAACAGGGCAAGGGATAATGGCTCAAGTTTTTAAGGAGGCCGGTTGCAGCGTTCACGCCATTCACGACTATCGAGATGTACTTTTTGGTGGTACTCTACCCGATCCAACCTCAAAGAATTTAAGGGAATTATCATCTCTGGTGAGGGAGGAAGAAGCAGACCTTGGGTTGGCTCTGGATGGGGATGGCGATAGGTTTGGAGTCATTGACTCAAACGGCGTTTACTTTTCTCCCAATCGGGTGTTGCCCCTTGTGGGATTGCATTTGCTCAAAGAAAAGGGCTTGAAGGGGATAGTTGTTCGATCCATAGCGACCACGCATATGCTCGATGTCATTGCTCGAAGATTTGGTGTGCACGTTGTTGAGACACCGGTCGGATTCAAGTACATCGGGCAAATTATGCGGGAAAAGTCCGTGGTGCTTGGTGGGGAAGAGAGCGGAGGATTAAGTATAATGGGGCATATTCCCGAGAAGGATGGAATCCTTGCCGATCTCCTAGTGGCGGAAATTGTAGCCCATCAAGAAAGACCCTTATCCGAGTTACTTGAAGGCCTTTGTGCAGAATATGGAGACTTTTTCAGCGAACGTCTGGATATTGAATATTCCCAAGATAAGAAAGTAGATTTACTTGAAACACTGAAGACCAACCCACCCCTCTCCATAGGGAGTTTAAAACTGCAGAATGTTCTGACAAGAGATGGGGTAAAGTATTTATTCGAAGGAGGAGATTGGATATTAATCCGTCCATCTGGAACAGAACCTTTAGTTCGAGTTTATATCGAGACTCGTACCAAGGAAAAATTCTACGAGTTGAGAGAATATGCTCGGCGATTACTCGGCCGTTTTTAAAAATGCATTCCAGCTGGAGTGATTCGATGCACTTTCTCTATCCAGTAGTTACTGAATTATGCAGTCGGAGGTCGATTATGGTTGAATGAAGCGAGGCGGTTTTTTTCTCCCATTCTAATCTGTTTAATTTTGGGTTTCTTACTATCAACGGCTTTCTACGCCCAGCAAAGAACCCGTGAACGAGTAGGTCCACGAAAGACTGAGCTCATTGAGGTCATAAAGTCGTTGGAAAAAGAAAGGGAAAATCTAAAGAGGGAGACAGGAAAGCTAAGAGAGCGACTCCGAGCTTATGAGAAGGAAGCAGCGGCTCATGAAGGAATATTGGGTTCTTTCACAAAGGAATTGGAGGAATTGAAATTTGCTGCTGGTTTAACTGCTGTTATGGGACCGGGTGTGGAGGTGACTCTGGGCGATGCCTTACAGGTTCCTCCGGGTGAGGATCCTAACGATTACATCATACATGACTATGACCTACGCATAGTGGTAAATGCCCTTTGGGATGGTGGAGCTGAGGCCATCGCCATAAATAATCAGCGATTGGTTTCCACGAGTGCCATTCGCTGTGCGGGAAATACCATTTTAGTTAATTCCATGAGGCTCGCCACACCCTATAAGATTAGAGCCATTGGAAATTCTGAGCGACTTTACCGAGCTCTACAGGAGAACAAAGATGCATCGAAGCTTTTATGGGATTATGCGAAGTCCTTTGGTCTAATTGCTGAGATTAAAACCTTATCACATATCAAAATCCCAGCTTATAGTGGGAGTTTACGTGTAGAGCACGCTCGGGCCATAAAGGGAGAGGATTAAATTGGGAAGGCTCTATCTCTTACCCATCTTGGGTCTACTCATAGGTGTCCTATTGGGCTTGGTACTGAGGGTGGATATTCCATCGGTTTACGTTCCATACTTGGGCATAGCACTTCTGGCGGCTCTGGATAGTGCCTTTGGAGGTTTAAGAGCAAGTCTTGAGGGGAAATTCAATGACAAACTCTTCATGTCGGGTTTTTTTGGCAATACATTAATGGCCGCATTCATTGTCTACATAGGCGATCGATTGGGAATTCCATTATATTTGGCCGCCGTGGTCGCTTTCGGAGTCAGGCTTTTCCAGAATCTCGCCCTCATCAGGCGTTTAATCTTCCAGAGCAGAGGTTGGGAGTAGTGAAGATGAACATCTTTCACCTCCGGCGCATTCAGAGTAAGAGGATGGAGATCACCATCGCCATAATCTGTGCCATCATCGGTTTTCTTTTGGTTACTCAATTAAGGGTGCAAGGAGCCCTAAGCCGCAAATTAATGGAACTTTCAGAACAAGATTTGGGACAGATCATAGGGGAACTAAATGTGGAGATTGATGCATTGCACAAGGAAGTTACCGGTATGCGAATTCAATCCTATAAATATCGGCGTGAGGCTGCTGATAAGCAGGCAATTCTCGATGAAGCTGCGAAGAATTTGGAGGATTTAAGGATTGTTGCTGGATTGACAAGGGTGCAAGGAAATGGCATTCAGATTCTCATCACTGATAAAGAGGGTATTCTCAACGAGCATGACATTCTGGAGATTATACAGGAGCTGAGGGCCGCGGGTGCTGAGGGGATATCCATCAATGATCAGCGCGTTGTAGCAAGATCCGCTCTGGAAAAGAGAGAGGGATATATAGGAATGAATGGTAAGAGGATTCAATCACCTTATACCATAAAAGCCATTGGGAATCCGGAGATTCTTTATCAGGCTTTGACCTTACCCGGTGGGATAAAGGATGCTCTCGATTCCCTGGAGGGTATTTCTTTTCGGATTATTAAGAAGAGTAAAGTTATAATACCCGCTTTAAGCCCTCCTAAATATCACTATATTGCTCCTATCAAGGGGGAATAGGGGAGAGAACGGATTTCGCTCGAATCCATCGGCATATGAGCCAGTGATGATACCCCTGAAATTTTCCATGGATGGTCGATCCTTAAGTGCGGTTGTAGAGCGGATTGCGAGGGGAATTGAGAGAAAGCCCGTAAACGCCGGCATCGGGGTCAAAAACGCTCAGGTTGAAGCCATTCTTCGCAATGATACTTCGCCCATTTGCTGATAAAGACCTGGTGCAGTCCAAGCACTATAACTGTCGCCATTGGTACCGATTTTTGGTACAGAGATTTCGTATATCGCTTCTCCTTTCACCAATCTAAACCCTACCCCATAGAATATAAAGAGGATCCCACCCTTCCTGAAGGAGAGCAGGTTGTTAAAGAGAGGGAGTGGAAGGGTAAGAGATCACCGTGATACGAACGGTTAAGAAGAAAAAGTGTGGTGGTCAGGAAAGATAGGTTTATAAGTCGCTATAGACCAAAAGCCGCCGTGATCCGAGTAGGAACTATGGAGGCGCCCCAACCATCTTAAGAGACAACTTAAGACAGTGGAGGGTTAAAAATGGTAATAACCAAAAGTATCAGCTTTTCAACTGGGGGAAATACCGATGTCATAGATATTACGGAAAGGGTTCAAAGAGAGATAAAGAATTCTCCCGTATCCAGTGGTATAATTACCATCTTTGTTCCGGGGGCAACGGGTGGCCTTACTACCATAGAATTCGAATCAGGACTGCTCAGCGATTTCAAAGGTGTGATGGAGCAATTAATTCCCCGGAGAGATTATAGACATAATCTTAAATGGGGAGATGCTAATGCCCATTCTCATCTGAGAGCTTCCCTTATGGGACCTTCCTTAACCGTGCCTTTTACCGATAAGGAGCTTAATCTGGGTAATTGGCAGCAAATCGTATTCGTCGATTTCGATATTAGACCTCGTAACAGAAATTTGATTCTAAAAATCATTGGGGAATAGGCTCAATCTATGTATAATGTGACGTACATGGATCATAATTTTCAATGCAAAGTGCTCAAAGGGCCGCCCTTGAGCTTCGGGTTCGCTTTGGGCTGCTCTTATTCTTGCAGTGCGACCGTGCCTGCCGGCAGGCAGGAATTGACATCCACTTCACTAAGTCAATTTGCCGCAGCTGCTCCTCGATGAGTCGGGGCGACGCTGTCGCTCACACTCGCTCTGCAAGCGGCCCTGAGCAGCAGGTTTATGGTTTTATGACCCCACCTATAATGTGGATATAAAGTTCTCTTAGATTTTATTTATATAAGGAGGAGGCCATGATGGGCAGGACCGCTTTACTGATCATTGATATGCAATGTGATTTTGCCAAACCAGGTGGAAAGCTATACGTTAAGGATGGGGAAAGTACCATTCCTATCATAAAGGAGTTATTGGAGATGGCCCGGAGGAATGATCTCCCAGTCGTGTATTCGGTGGATGCTCATTTCAATCCCGACCCTGAATTTGAAACCTGGCCGTTACATTGCGTAGCGGGCACACCAGGAGCGGAGATAGTCGAGGAACTTCTTCCAGACTTTGATCGAGGCGAGATACTCATTCGCAAGGGAAGTTTTGAGTATTCCGCCTTTGCTCCAGAGTTTAGGGAGGAAAGCCATCTAACAAGATTACTCCAGGATCGAAAGGTTGAAAGGTTAGTGGTCACTGGGCTCGCCTACGACTTTTGCGCTGGTAGTACAGCTTGTGATGGAACCAAAGCGGGCTTTGAGGTATATTTAGTTTCCGAAGCAACCAAAGCCGTGGATATAGTTTCAGAGGGAGTTTCCACAAGGAAGGCCATGGATGAAAGGTTGCAAAGTGTGGGAGTGAAGATCGTATCTCTTGAGGAAGCAAGGGAACTTTTAAAGGCTATCTGATTTCCATCAAAGGGGGGATTTAAAATATTTCACATTGCTTCTGAGGAAATCATCAAGGCGGGGAAGATAACCGATGTTTACTTCGAGCGCGGAGTTCAAATCCTGAAAGCAAAAAATATCGACAAATGGGTCAAAGGGGAAGTTCGTGCCACCGACCTACCGGAGGATTGGGATTGGGCCGTTTTCGCCGGGCTTGAGGAAGCCGTTCATCTTCTTTCGGGGTTAAAAGTCAACGTTGAGGCAATGCCCGAGGGCACGCTGTTTCATGCCGAAGAGCCGGTGATGATCGTCGAGGGGAAATATCTTGACTTTGCGGTGTATGAAACCTCACTTTTGGGATTGCTGTGCCAAGCATCGGGAGTAGCCACGAAAGCGGCTCGATGTAAACTGGCAGCCGGGGATAGGAAGGTCTATAGCTTTGGAGCCAGGCGAATGCACCCTGCCATAACACCCATGGTTGAAAGAAATGCTTATATCGGTGGCTGTGACGGTGTAGCCGTTTCCGAAAGTGCCAAATTAATAGGGGAGAAGCCCATTGGAACCATGTCCCATTCGCTCATTTTAACCATCGGTGGTGAAGAAGAGACTTTTCGAGCCTTTCACGAGGTCATCGATCCTCAGGTGAAAAGAGTGGCCCTCATCGACACTTTCAATGATGAGAAATTCGCCGCCGTAAAAGCCGCCCAGGTCTTGGGGAAGGATTTATTCGCTGTCCGTTTAGATACACCCCGGTCTCGTCGGGGGGATTTCTTAAAAATCCTTCAAGAGGTTCGTTGGGAGTTAGACCTCAGGGGATACGAATATGTCAAGATATTCGTGAGCGGGGGCATAGATGAGCATAAAATAGCAGAATTCAATCCTTACGCGGATGCTTATGGAGTGGGGACAGCCATCAGCAATGCCTCCGTCGTCGATTTTTCCTTCGATATCGTCGAAATCGAGGGTGAAGCCATTGCCAAGCGCGGTAAGATGTCGGGTTCTAAAAATGTTTTGCGTTGCCGAGATTGTTTCATCACAAGGGTGATTCCGGTGGGACGTGAGGTCGAACGCTGCACATGCGGCGGAAAGATGGATATCCTTTTAAAATCGCTAATAAAAGAGGGTCGAATTGTAGGGGACATTCCAAAGGCGGGGAGAATTAGGGAATATGTCTTGAATCAATTGGGGCATCTCACTCTCACTTTATAAAGGAGAATATAGCCTAGACATTAATTCATCTGAAGCGAAGAAAGCTCTTATTTCACCAAAATAGGTTCTCTTAAATTTAAATTCTGATCCTTCGACAAGCTCAGGACAGGTTTCAAAATACTAAGCACTAAACAATATCAAATTACCAAAATTAAAATGTATTATCCTTACTTTTTGGAATTATGTCTAGGGCACAAAGGAGAATATAAAATTGAAAATAAAAGCTGTAGTAGATCGCATCGAAGGCGAGATGGCTATTTTGCTTTTAGAGAAAAGGTCCATTTTATGGCCTCTTAAAGCTCTTCCAAAAGGATGTCGGGAGGGAGACATAATATCCATTGATTTAAGGATCGACAAAGGGGCCACTCTAAAGCGTTCAAGAGAGCTTTCAAGTTTCATCGAGAAGCTTTCAGAAGAAGAAAAACGAAGTTCGTAACCAAATGATCGTCTCACCTCTTTAGTTCCCCCTTTTTTTGGCTGATAAAAAGATAGAAAGTAAGGAGCTACTGGAGAATCACAAGAGATCTTCAAGCGGGCTCCAGCTTTCATAGCCGTCTTTAAGACCATAAATTATTGGCTATCCTTCCAAGAGCTGGACATTTTGGGATATGGGTAATATCCTATAACAAGGAAATGATCACGCCCACGACGAAATTAACAGAATAAATAAAAAATACAAAAGAATAGAGAAGGAAGCAGAAATCAAGTTTTTAGCCCCGGAAAGATTCATCCTTGAAAGATCGATGGTTGCCAAGTAGATTTAATTTTCTAATTACAATGCGAAAAACGTTAACCCTTTTATTGACCATAATCTTTTTTCTTTTTTCAATATCCCCCGTTGCAGCTCAGATTGAGCCCTCTATCAGTGCTGCTTCTGCTATATTGGTGGATGCGAAAAGTGGGCAGATTTTATGGCAGCGAAATGCTCACCAAAGACGCCCCATGGCAAGCACAACCAAAATAATGACCGCGATATTGATCCTAGAATATGGGAGGTTAGTGGATGTGGTGACTACTACTCAGCAGGCATCGGATGTTGGGGAATCCGAGATTTATCTTACGGCAGGGGAGCGAAGAACCGTTGAAGAGTTGCTCTATAGCATGATGTTGGAGTCGGCAAACGATGCTGCGGTGGCTTTGGCAGAGTACATGGGAGGTACCGTCGAGAATTTTGTGCAACTCATGAATCGCAAGGCGAGAATCATTGGGTCTCACAATACTCATTTTGCCAATCCTCATGGTTTTCATTCCGATGATCACTATGCAACTGCCTATGATTTATCCTTGATTGCCAGATATGGTCTACTCGATGCCAAATTTGCCGAGATCGTTTCCACAAAGGACTACACTATTCCCTGGTCTGGCAATCAATACCCCCGGCGATTGAAGAATCACAATAAATTGCTTTGGAGGTATCCTCACGCCGATGGAATAAAAACGGGTTACACTAAACAAGCTGGTCATTGCCTTATTTCCTCAGCTACCAAAGATAATATTAGACTCATTTGCGTGGTATTGGGGGCTCTCAACAGCGAGGCTTGTTACAATGATAGCCAGCAATTGTTGGAGTATGGATTCAATTCCTTTAGGCGGGAGAAGGTGGTGAGGAAAGGCAAGGTCTATGCCCAGGTACTCCTGCCGATGTGGGGGGATCGAAAACTCAGTTTAATCGCCTCAAGGGATTTGACCTTTCTGGTAAAGCAGCAACCGCGAAGTTTAAAGACAGAGGTCAAGGTGGATCGACCCGTCTCACTTCCCATCACCAAGGGGCAAAAAATCGGTGAGATAAGGGTAATTCAAGATGGATATGAGTTGGGTAGAGCAGACCTTGTCACCGAGAGAACCATTTTTGAACCAACCTTTGTCGAAAAGCTTTTTATATACATAGGGTCTCTTATGAGGAAAGCCTGGCGCAGAAGATGATTGATATGTTAAACTTTGTTTAGAAAACGCCCAAAAAGCCGTGGAAAAGAGGTGGAGCTGTTTTGAAAGAAGGCAAATCGAAAAGGGCTTTACCCGATGAAGATGCTTTGGCTAATCTTTCTAAAAAGAGCGATGAGGAAATCCAACAAATTTTGAACGAGTTATATAAGAAGGAGGAAAGGTTATCCTATCAGCGTAGAATCTTACATGGGAAGATAGATATATTGAGAGCTGAATTGGTTGAGCGGTTGAAGAAGAGGTGCAAGGCTGGTAAAAGTGTCATCTCTGGAAGTGACATTCAACGCCTTGCAGAAATTTTGGCCAGAGGGTTCAAGCATACCAAAGATGTCTATTAATTTTCCTCTGCCAACAATTTGTGAGAGAAATTTGGGCAAGAGGGAGGGAAAGTTTACTCCCAAATAGAAAATTATTGAAAGGTTAATCGCTTGGAGTTGTATATGCTTTGCAGTAAATGTGGGCAGGAAAATGAGAATATGGCCAAATTTTGTGTAAGATGTGGTGCGGAATTAGAGCATCGGGAAGCTGATAGTACCATGTCCTTTGCGCCCATTAAGGAAGCTGAAGAAGAGGAAGCTGTAGTAGAAGAGGAACCATTACCTGGGGAGAGAATCGTGTTGGTGGTTAAGAAAGGACCCATTGTGGGGCAAAGGTTTCCTATAGAGTCAAAGGAAATTACCTTGGGTAGAGATCCTCAAAGCGATATCTTTTTGAATGACATCACCGTCTCTCGCAAACATGCCAAAATCGCCACAACTCCCGATGGCATCATTATCACTGATGTCGGGAGTCTCAATGGAACCTATGTCAATGGAAAGAGAGTGGAAAGCGCCTTTCTTAAACACGGTGACGAGCTACAGATTGGAAAGTTTAAGTTAATCTTTTTAACGGGGGGAACTTTATAATTGAGCAGGGGAGAGGAACGATGGCAAAGAGGGAAAGAGATTACATAACCATAGGTGAAGTCGTATCCAGACTTAAAGATAGGTTTCCAGGTCTTTCTATCAGTAAAGTTCGCTATCTCGAAGAGGAAGGGTTGATTAAACCCGAGCGCACCAAGGGGGGATATCGTAAGTTTTCGGAGGAGAATATCAAACGCTTAGAGACCATACTCCGGCTGCAAAAGGAAAAATTCTTGCCTCTGGATGTCATCAGGGAGAGACTAAGATTATTGGATAAGGGAGAGTCCTTGCCTGAATTTGAGGAAGTCCCGCTGACCGAGTGTTATCCTTTTCCCGAAGAAACGCAAGTTTCTCTCGAAGATGTGTCCCAGCTAGCTGGTTTATCCACCGATGAGATAAAGGATCTGGAAAGTTTTGGAATTGTGAAACCAAAGCAGACAGAGGAGGGGAGAATTTTCAGCTCTCTTGATGTGAATATCATGCGGATTGCTCGAAGTCTCTCCAGATATGGTATCGAACCTCGCCACCTTCGCATGTATGAAAATTTTGCCGAGCGAGAAGCATCCTTTTTTCAGCAGATTCTTCTGCCCACCTTAAAGCAAAGAAGTCCCGAGAGTCGGGAAAGAACCATCGAAAGGCTATCCGAGCTTGTAAAATTATCTGAGGAATTCAAAAGATTGGTGCTTCAAAAGACTCTTCGCTGCTATTTCCCAGAACTTTAGCCTCACTCAGATATTATTTGTAGGGAATGCTATTGTGTCATTATCTCGATCCTCAAGGCGAAAGGCATAAATTTATTGCCGACCAAATGCTGGGCCGCCTTTCTAAATGGCTCCGCTTGATGGGCTATGATACCCTTTATTTCAAATCCATTGATGACATCGAACTCATCCGAATTGCCAGGAAACAGGGGAGAATTTTATTGACGAGGGATACGGGTCTTATGAGGAGAAGGATAGTGAAGAGTCGGGTGAGAGCGATATTCATAGAAGATGATTTATTGGACAATCAGTTGAGACAGCTCATAAGAGAATTAAACCTAGATACCGAGAGGCTTTCCCCTCCGCTTTGTGTAGAGTGTAATTCTCCTTTGGAGGAAGTGCCCAGGGAGAGGGCCAGGGGACAGGTACCCAGCTATGTATATAGAACCCAAGATCAGTTTGTGGCATGCCCCGTTTGTGGCAGGTATTACTGGAGGGGAACCCACTGGCAACATGTTAGAAAGAGAATGCGCACTCTGCTTAAGTGAAGGTTATAGATAGTGATGCTGGCTGTGAATTGTGTAGTTAATCAGAAAGTTTAGTGAGAGAGGAACGATACCGATCACGCAAAGAGCCGATGACAACAGAATTCCTCGCTTATTTTCCTTTAGCGCCGAGAGTATTGCGGTGAGGCTCGTGATCAGGTAGTAAATCCATAGGACTAGGGAGCCCATGGCTTTCGCATCCAAGAACCAGTTGCTTCCCCAGAAGGCCCTCGCTTTAAAAGATCCCGAAATAATCGCCCCAGTTAGAAGAAGAAAGCCAAAAGTAAGGTAAATACAGGTGAGTACGGAGCGGATTTTCTCAAGGGTAAGCCCATTTTGTTGCATTCTGCCTCGATCACCCAATCTTTGAAGGGCAAGATATATACCGCCACTTAGGGCGGCGATTCCGAAGCAAACGTAACCCAATACCCCCAACATGGCGTGGGTAAGACAAATCTTCCAAACCATTTTTTCTTCCTCCATCATCGATGAGTGATGAGTTTTTTGCTATAATTACCCCTAAATGGGTATTATTATAAATGTAGTTTATATCCGGGAGTCAAAAAGAGCAACGATGGAAGTTTCAAAGGAAGAAAAGGTCCCAAAAGGGGATGGGTGGGGTGAAGACAAGGAAAGAGAAGAGATAAAATTCGCGCATCCCAGCGAGAAACAGTGTGCCAAGATTTTGGATTTTTATGGCATAAAATGGCTTTATGAGCCCAGGACCTTTCCAATAGAATGGGACAAGAAGGGAAACGTGATACAGAGTTTTACCCCCGACTTCTACCTCCCAGATTTCGATCTTTACATCGAGTTAACCACCATGAGTCAAAAGTTGGTAACTAAAAAGAATAGAAAGGTAAGGAGACTGCGCGAGTTATATCCGAACATAAACATTAAAATCTTCTATCAGAAGGATTTTCGCAATCTTCTTTTAAAGTATGGGTTACATAAAAAGCATTTCCCCGAGGGGCAGACGAAGGACAAAGGGAAAAAGTAGGAATCGATGGGGGTGAAAACAGAACGTGTTTGAGGATATAGAAGAAGTTTTATTTTCCGAGGAAGACATCAAAAAGAAAGTCAGAGAATTGGGTGGAAAAATATCTAAGGACTATAAAGGCAAAGATCTCCTATTGGTAAGTGTACTTAGGGGAGGAGTGGTTTTTTTAGCCGATCTAATACGTCATATTTCAATCCCCGTTTCCGTTGATTTCATGGCCATATCCAGCTACGGTTCTACGACGGAATCGCTTGGTGTTGTAAAGTTGATTAAAGATCTTGAAGAAAGCATTGATAAAAAACATGTACTGGTTGTAGAGGATATCATCGATACGGGATTGACACTCAATTATTTACTCCGTAATTTACAATCAAGGCATCCAGCCAGTCTTAAAGTCTGTGCTTTACTGGACAAATCCGTCCGCCGGATAGTCGACATCCCCATAGACTATAAAGGCTTTGATGTACCCGATGTGTTTGTGGTCGGATATGGGCTAGATTATGAGCAGAAATATCGCAACCTTCCTTTCATTGGTATTTTAAAGCCCGAGGTTTACGGCGAGTAAAAAGGTAAAGGAATCCTGGATTTAAGAGGAAAATAAAAAGAGCCCCAAGTAATCCTCAGCATCCTCCTTTTCAAAGAGCTTTACCTTATGATGATATATTCCGGGTGCCTTCCACTCTTCAAGTTGTTCTTTGTGAGAACTTCTTGGGGCTCCCGAAACCTATTTAA
>JBFMAG010000046.1 GCA_040755895.1 Actinomycetota bacterium
TGTGGAGAGAGATCAAGATCTCCTTTTCGATGCCATTCAGTCCGGTGGGGAGATGACTCTTGGTCGTTCTAACTTCAAGATCCCTCCTAAGGAGATTTTCTTCCCGAGATCGGAGAAAATACTGGAATATGTTCAAGATGAGGAAGTCAGGGTGAGAGAGGTTCTCCCTCCTGAAGAGAAGAAGATTCTCTTTGGGGTCCGGCCTTGTGATGCCAAAGCCATTCTTCTCTTGGATAAGGTGTTTGATTCTCCTTACCGTGATCCATATTACTTGCGGAAGAGAGAAAATACCATCTTTATGGGGATAGGTTGTAATCTTCCGCAAAGTACCTGTTTCTGTACTTCCTTGGGAGGAAGTCCCTTCTCGGAGGATGGTCTTGACCTCCTATTCACGGACATAGGAGATCGTTTTGTGGTCAAAGGGATAACCGGAGAAGGCCAGAGATTGCTCGAAAAATACGAGCAATTCTTCGAGCGGGCAAAGAAATCGGACCTGGATAAGAAGCTCAATGTCGAGAAAGAGGCCATAAATAAGATTAAACCCAAAATCGCTTTAAAAGGAATAGAAAAGAGATTAGATGGAATGTTTGAGGATGCCTTCTGGGATAGGATATATCAAAAATGTCTTGGCTGTGCTGTATGTACTTATCTTTGCCCCACCTGCCACTGCTTTGATATCACCGATGAAACTATGGATGAGGGGGCCCAGCGCTTTTGCACTTGGGATTCCTGTCAATTCGCCTTGTTTACTTTACAAGCATCAGGCCATAATCCCAGAATGTCCGAGAAAGAAAGGGTGAGACAGAGGATAATGCACAAGTTCAATTATTTCGTGAAGAATTATGGGGAAATTGCCTGTGTTGGTTGTGGGAGATGCATCAAGAATTGCCCGGTCAACTTCGATATCCGACAAATACTCTTAGAACTGGTGAGAAAGTGATGGAGTGAGGGAGTGAGAAAATAAAACTCGAATCACTTCCTCACTTGAATCACTTGAATCACGCAATTTGAGGAAGGGATCAATGTGAACCCGTACCTTCCACATCTGGCAAAAATAAGTAAGATCATCGGGGAAACGGATGCCAACGATGTTAAGACTTTCGGGGTGGTCTTCGTGGATGAAGCCCTTCGACGAGACTTTACTTATAAACCCGGGCAGTTTGCGTTGCTCTCGGTTTTTGGAGTTGGAGAAGCTCCCATCTCCATAACATCGTCACCCACGCAGAAGGATTACTTGGAATTTAGCATCAAGCGAATGGGCACGGTAACCACCGCCCTGCATAATGCCACCGAGGGAATGATAATTGGGGTGAGGGGTCCTTATGGAAACTCCTTTCCCATCGAAGATATGGGGGGCAAAAACATCATTTTTATCGGTGGCGGAATCGGTCTCGCTCCCTTAAGATCCCTCATCAACTTCGTACTTTACGAAGAAAACAGGCGAAAATTCGAGGATATTATCATCATTTATGGAGCTCGAAGCCCCGGTGACCTGGTATTCAAATGGGAACTTGAAAAGTGGGGGAAAAGAAAGGATGTTGATTATTTCGTCACCGTCGATAAAGGCGATGGAAAGTGGCGTGGAAGGGTCGGTTTCGTCCCCGCCGTGTTAATGGAGGTTGCCCCACGTCCAAAAAACGCCGTGGCGGTGACATGTGGACCACCGATCATGATAAAATTCGTCGTCCAGAATCTTCAAGAGTTGGGATTTAAACCCGAGCAGATCGTGACCACCCTGGAGATGAGGATGAAGTGCGGGATTGGTAAATGTGGCAGGTGCAACATTGGAAGCAAATATGTTTGCAGAGATGGTCCCGTGTTTACCTACAAGGAACTTCAAGAGATGCCCAAGGAGTATTAGAAACTTTGGAGGTCCAAAATTCAAAGAATCAAAACGAATGAAATACGAGTAAAGATAAATCCTAAATCCCAATATCTAAATCCTAAATAAGCACGAATGACCAAAATCCAAATGGCCAAAACAGTTTTGAAAATTTGGACATTTGAGAATTTGGATTTGTTTAGAATTTGGGACTTAGGGCTTTGGATTTGAAAACTTACTTTCTTGAATCATGTCCAGGTTATATTAAAGCGCAAGGAGGTACGGAAATGGTGGAGATTGAAGGTTATCAGGTGGAGGAAGGGCTTTACTACACGAAGGATCATGTCTGGGCCAAGGTTGAAGGCGAAAACGTAAGGGTAGGAGCCGACGATTATGCGGGTAAGACAGCGGGGGAATTTACCTACGTGGACTTGCCCTTTGAGGGGGACGAGGTGGAGCAGGGAGAAACCCTTGCAAAGGTGCAATCCAGCAAGTGGGTGGGGAAGTTAGCGGCTCCCGTGAGCGGTGAGATTGTCGAGGTGAATGAGGACCTCGACCGCGATGCCTCCCTTTTAAATAAAGATCCCTATGGTAAGGGATGGATAGCTCTAATTAAGGCCACAAATCTGGAATCGGAATTAAGGAATTTGATCTCCGGAGATGCTGTGAAGGACTGGATGATGGCTGAAGCAGAGAAGGCAGAGAAAGAGGGCTACCGGGAAAAGGCGGAACAAGCCGAGTAAATTGAGGAGGTATCAGTGTCACTTTATGAGGCTCTCTGTCAAATTGTAGGGGAAGATAGCATCTCCAGGGACGAGCTCGATCTCCTTTGTTATTCTCATGATTTGGCACCTCTACCCCAGGAGCTTCTCAAAAGCTTTGGCATGCTGAATCCGGAAGTCGTAGTCAGACCCCGAAGCACCGAGGAAGTCTCCAGGGTCGTTGAGTACGCAAATAGGGAAAATCTTCCCATTACCCCCTGGGGGGCAGCGACTTGGTCGCTCGGTGGAGTCCTGCCCATCGAAGGGGGAATAGTCCTCGATCTCTCGGGTCTCAATGAAATTTACGAGTTTAGCCCCGGGAATGAATATGTACGAGTGGGCGCGGGACTCGTCTGGAAGAGATTGATGGATTTCTTGGGGACCAGAGGGTTTGAGGTGGGCGTGCATCCCACGAGTGCCCCCTCGGCTACGGTAGGCGGCTTCATCGCCACCGGGGGAGGTTCCGGGGTTGGTGTAACCCAATATGGCTCATTGGGGGACCAGTTGCTCTCCCTCAAAGTCGTTCTGGCTGACGGCCGGATCATCGATACCGATCCCTGGGATTCGTGGTTCTTCGTGGGAAGCGAAGGCACTCTCGGTATAATCTGCGAAGTCGTACTGAAGATATATCCAAAGGGTGAAATGAAGCACTTGATGTATGGATTCGATGCCCTGGATCATGGTGTGGGCTTCCTGCAGTTTTTAAACGGGATAAGACCCCATTTCTATTCCTTTTTGGATGAAGAATTCATAAGGTTTTTGAATCAAAAGGAGAAAGATCTGCCGGGAAAAGAGTTAACGGTGGCGGTAACCCTCTCCGGAACTCCGGAGGAAATAGCGGTATATGAAAAAAAGATCGATGAAGCCTGCCAGGGTGAAAAATATCTTGAGCCTCTTGCGGTCGAAGAATGGGAGGAGAGGTTCAAAATCGTCTTGAGCCTCAAAAGCTTGGGACCAACCTTCTTCTCCCAGGAGATACGAATCCCCATAAGATTCCTGGGAAAGGTTCTGGTTGAATTGAAGGAGCTCCTGAAGAACGAGAGGTATCTCATTGAGGGAGTTGGAGGCGATTTTGGCTCCATACACATCCTTCCCTTAATAATGACGGATGAGAGGAAGAAGAGTGAGTTTTTCAGGACATTCTCCCTCGCCTCTAGCATCGCCGAAATCGGATACAAATATCATGGTTCTATTTACGGGATTGGACTCTACAATACTTCTCATTTGCCCAGGATACATGGGCATTCTCTGAATGTTATGCGAGACATAAAGCACGCCTTTGATCCCAAGCGAATCCTCAACCCCTCCAAGACCACCCAAATGAGGATCCCGGCCTTTCTCTTTAACGCCGTTCCCAGGATGATGGGCTCAGCTCCAGGGCTCGTCTCAACCTTTCTTAAGGCGGTCAATCTCCTTCCCGGGAGATTGATCCGTGCGGGCTTAAGACTCATGGGAGGGAAATTGAGATGAGAGAGCATTTGGTCGAGGATGCCTACACCTGTGCCAGTTGTGGGTTCTGCCGCTTTGGCTGCCCCGTGTACAGGGAGATCGGCTTCGAAGGCGCCTCCGCTCGTGGCAGAATGTATCTCTTGAAGAGGGTTTTTGAGGGAAAATTGGGCTATACCGAAAGAGTAGTGGATTCATTTTATATGTGTGCTCAGTGCCAGAATTGTAAGCAACTTTGCCCAACGGGAATAGACTTTGGAGAAGACGTTGCCATTCTTAAGGAGATGTTCGTCCGGGAGGGCAAGCTACCTTCCTACCTCTTTCCATTGAGGGATAACGTAATTGAAAAGGGTAACCCCTTTGGGAAGGATGCAGAGGAAAGGGGGGAGTGGTTGCCGGGTAAATATCAGACCCCTGAACCCAGCGAATATCTTTATTTCGCGGGTTGCTCCGCTTCTTATGCATCCACGAGGATCGCCAAGTCCATCGTTAAAATTTTGGACCAAATCGAATTCGATTTCACCGTTCTGGGCAAGGAGGAGTCCTGTTGTGGCAGCCCGCTGGAGCGGATGGGGGAGATCACAAAGGCTGGGGAGCTGATGGAGAAGAATATGGAGAAGTTCAAGGAATTGGGGGTCGAAACGGTTATCGTCTCCTGTGCCGGGTGTTTAAAGACCTTCACACACTCCTATCCCAAGGACTTCAAAGTACTCCACGTCACCCAATTATTCGATCAGTTGATGAGGGAAGGACGACTTGAGTTCCAAAAGGAGCTCGATAAAAAGGTCGTTTACTTCGATGGATGCGATATCGGTAGACATTGTGGCATCTACGAAGAGCCAAGGAATATCCTCCGCTCCATCCCCGGCGTTAAGCTCATTGAATACGAATATTCCCGCGAGGATGCGCTTTGCTGTGGTGGACCTTTAGCCTCGAGCCAACCGGACCTGGCGCATAAGATCGCCTCCAGTCGGGTAAGAGAAGCTAAGGAACTTGGAGCGGAGATCATCGCCACCGCTTGCCCGACGTGCATGGTTAATCTCAAGGAGGGAGCAAAACTGATCCAGATTGAGATGGAGATCCAGGATATCCCCATGCTTCTTCCCAAATTTTTAAAGAAGGGATAGATATGAGCCAAAAGATGGTGGAGTTCGTGGAGACCGACATCATCAAAATAAATGGGGAAGCGAGTCTCAAGGACATCTATCGGGAAATCGATGGCTATGAACTCTTCGTGGAACCATTGAGCGCCGAGCAGCCGATAGGTGATTTCATCTTGGAGGGCGGGTTGGGCTTCAATTCCTTTAAGGAGGGGAGCTTTGGCTCGAAACTCTTCGGTATCAAGGTTTCATCCCCGGCCAAAAGTTTTGAATATGGGACGGATTATATGACCCTTTATAATGTGGGCTTTCCCCTTCACAGGATCATGGAGGGGTCTCCTCATCCCGTCTACGACCGGGAATTCGGCAAAATCATTCAAGTTACCGTGCCCATTCGCTTGAGAGAAGAGATTGAAGCCCGTTACATCGCCAAGGATGTTGAAGAAATCTTCCCTCCAAAGACGGCGACAAATCTCCTTTTTCTCAATGATTTTGGTGCGAGGTTGATCGGGCTCGACAGCCCCGGTTGGGTAGCCACTTATCCCAAAGATTTTCCGGGTGAGGGGAAGTTGAAGAACGAAATTTGGGAGAAGAGATTTCTCTTGGATCGATTACCGAAGAACCATGGGCTTTTGAATGCATTCAGCCTTCGCAGCGGTTTGGGGGCGATCTTCAGATCCTTTAAGGGCGTGGAGGGTCTCTTTCTCGCTTTGGTTACCAAGAAGGGTGTGTTGATAAAGATGTCGGGAGAGGAGGCAAGGCTCAAAGATATTGAGGGCAAGATCTCCAAAGTTTCGATGCGAACGCTCATCTGGCTATAATTCTTTGTTTTACGAATGTGTACGAGCAGCCCCTTTCAAGTGTTACCTGTAAAAAATTAACGGGAGGGTTTAACCTGAACAAATGGCGAGTGCTGGACACAGGAATACGTACAGCGGCTGAAAATATGGCACTGGATGCGGCGATACTGGAGGCTAAAGCCAAGGACCTCATCCCCAACACCTTGCGCTTTTTGCGGTTTTCCCCTCCTGCCGTTTTGGTTGGCTATCATCAGAGCATAGAGCAGGAGGTTAGAGTCGATTTCTGTCGCCAAAATGGCATCGACATAAATAGACGAATAACTGGTGGGGGAGCGATATTCTTCGATCCTTCTCAGCTGGGGTGGGAGCTCATCGGATCCAAAGAGAGTCTAAATTTCTCGGTTGCCTCGGAGACATTTTTTAGGAAGGTATGTTCAGCCGTTACTTGTGCCTTAAGAAAATTGGGTCTTGAAGCCTCTTTCCGCCCCAAAAATGACATAGAAATCGAGGGAAGGAAGATTTCCGGTACCGGAGGAACGGAAGAAAGCGGCGCCTTTCTCTTTCAGGGGACTTTACTCATGGATTTCGATGTGGAGATGATGTTAAAAGCCCTCAAAATACCGATGGAAAAGCTCAAGGACAAGGAGATAGAATCCGTGAAAGACAGGGTCACCTGGTTAAAGCGTGAGTTGGGTTACCTGCCCAGCTTGGGAGAGGTCAAAGGGGCCATAAGGGAGGGTTTTGAGGAGGTATTCCAAGTTGAATTCTTCGAGGGAAATTTAACCGCGGAAGAAAGGGATTTATTCGAGTGGAAGGTGGATGAATTCCATTCGGACGAGTGGATTCACAAGGTGAGGTATCCCACTCACGAGAGGCAAATCCTCAAATCAACCTATAGGGCGAAGGGTGGATTGATTAGGGTCACATTGGTGGTAAACACGAGATTCAAAAGGATACAAAGCACCTTGATCACCGGGGATTTCTTTGCCTTTCCCAGGAGAACTATCTTTGACCTCGAGGCGGTCTTGAAGGACATCGAGGCCAGTGAGGAGTGTGTGAGAGAAAAGGTTCTTCATTTCTTCAAGAGTTGGGGTTATAAGGTCCTCGACGTTTCACCGGAGGATTTGATTGAGGTGATTATCGAAGCGTTGAAAAAGATCGATTATCCGCAATATGGCATATCCCTCTCAGAGGGGAATGAAATCTTCACGGTGAACGGTACCCTTGAGGAGATACTGAAAAAGGACATTCCCATCCTACTACTTCCCTATTGTGCCAAACTTAAGGGGTGCAAGTTTAGATACGAAAAGGATTGCATCGAGTGTGGAAAATGTAGTGTTGGCGAGGCTTACAGGATCGCTAGAGGGAGAGAGATTGTGCCCATTACCATTGTAAACTTTGAAGATTTGATGGGTACCCTTGAGATGTGTAAAACTCAAGGCATTGAGGCCTTCGTGGGCAGCTGTTGTGAGGCATTTTATGCCAAACATCGAGAGGACTTTGAGAGGGTGGGACTGCCCGGAATATTGATCGACATCGATAATAATACCTGTTATGACCTGGGTAAAGAGCAGCAAGCTTATGCCGGGACATTTGAGAATCAAACGCAGTTGAAGTTGGACTTACTCAGAAAGATCCTTTCAAATCTCCAAAGCAAGGATGTGATGGCATGTCCACCATGCCTACCGGCAGGCCCGCCTGCCGGACGGATAGGCAAGTCAATGGAGAGTTGAAATACGATTTAGTCGTCGTTGGGGCTGGACCAGCTGGAAGTACAGCGGCAAAAGTTGCCTGCGAGGAAGGTATAAGCGTCCTCGTGTTGGAGAAAAAGGCGAGTATAGGGAGACCCGTTCAGTGTGGCGAGTTCGTTCCCAAAGCCCTCTGTAGGGAGGTGGACATTGATAAGCGGTGCATTGCACAAGAAGTCGACATAATGAGGACATATATGCCTGACGGGGGAATCATTGAGACGAATTCTCCGGGGTTTATATTGAATAGAGCCCTCTTTGATGAGCTACTGACCATAGAAGCTGCAAAAGCCGGGGCTCACATTCTGCTTCGAACAAAGGTTATTTCCATCCGTGGGAGAGGAGTCATCGCCAGACCTGTCTGCCCTGCCCGTCCGGCAGGATGGGATGGTGAGGAGATAAATATAGAAACCAAGGTGGTAATCGGTGCCGATGGTCCCATCTCCACCGCCGGTGGCTGGATCGGTCAAGTCAATCGAGAGTTCGTTCGTTGCCTGCAATATGAGATTCCCCTAAACCGGGATATTAAAACAACGGAGGTCTACTTCGATCCAAGGTATAGAGCAGGCTACGGTTGGCTTTTTCCCAAAGGTGAGACGGCAAATGTGGGGGTAGGTATTAGAGTTGGGAGTCGAGCGTCGAGAGTCGAGAGACGAGCATTGAGAGAGGCACTGGAGCACCTTGTTTCGAGGTTGGAGAGGGATGGAAAAATTAAGAGGAGCATTTTAAGGGTCAGCAGTGGACTCGTTCCCGTGGGAGGATACTTGAGGAGAACCTGGTGTGGAAATATCCTCCTGGTGGGGGATGCGGCGGGGCAAACGGATCCCATCTCTGGGGCGGGAATCCTCTCCGCCATCCTTTGCGGAAAGATCGCCGGAAGAATCGCCGCCATGTCCATAAAGCGGAATGATTTGGGGATTTTAGAGGAATATGAGGTGGAATGGAAGGACATTCTGCAGAAACCACTGGATAGGGCCCTTAGAAGACGTAAATTCCTGGATGCACATTGGCCCTGCCCTCCATCGCTCAACTCATCGACGGATAATGGTGAGAAAGAACTATCGCAACTTTTGAGGGAGAACTGGATCGCGTTCAGAGGATATTATCGTGAAACTTAAGATAACGGAACTACTGGAAAATTCGAGGGAGTTATCCTGGCGAAACTTCGGCAGGGAAATTATCTTCTATCTGCCGGGGATGTTTACATTAAATGGAGATCGAGGCAGGTACCCGGCAATCTCCATCACCGGGGATAGATGCGAACTCAATTGTGATCACTGTCGTGCCCGGATATTAGAGTCCATGATCCATGCCACAACACCCGAGGCATTGGTGAAGAGGTGCCTAAAGCTAGAAGAACAGGGCAATATCGGCTGTCTGATAAGTGGAGGCAGCTTAAGAGATGGAACCCTACCCTGGCTTAGATTTGCCGATGCCTTGGCCAGGATAAAGGAGGAGACGAATTTAAAAATCTCCATACATACCGGGTTGATAGATTTTGACACCGCTCAGAGGCTCAAGGAGGCTGGTGTGGATCAGGCACTCATAGATGTCATAGGAGACGATGAAACCCTCAAGCGCGTATACCATCTGGATGTGGGAATTGAAGCCATAAAGAGTTCATTGGATGCCCTGACTACAGTGGGGATTCCAATCGTCCCCCACATCGTCGTTGGATTGTACTATGGCAGAATAAAAGGCGAGCTCGAAGCCTTGGATATGATTTCAGGTTACAACCCATCCGTTCTGGTGGTGGTATCTTTGATGCCCTTGTTGGGGACGCCGATGCGGGATGTTGTCTCCCCTCCCCATTCTCAAAAGATTGCCGAAATTTTAGCCACCGCTCGCTTGAAAATGCCCAATATTCCAATTTCTCTGGGTTGTGCACGTTCGAGGGGGAGAGATGGCAGCTGGATCGAGACCATGGCCGTCGATGCCGGGGTAAACAGAATGGCTTTATGGTCGGAAGAGGCGATCGAGAGGGCAAAGCGGTATGATCTAAAAATCGAATTTCGCAAGACCTGCTGCTCAATTTAAAATCAACTGTCCTTTGGCAAAAATTAGCTCATTAAGCTAAAACATAAACTTGATTTTTAAGACCATGATTTTAATGAAAAATTTAAAGCATTTTTATCTTTACATTTTGCATTTGAGATAGCAGCATAATAGCATACGAAACCTTAAAGAAGTTCGTATAAAATTTGGCTAAACTAAGTAAAATCAAAAGGAGCCGAGCAGCGAGCGACGAGAGTCGAGAAACGTATGGAGTGTCGTACATTTCCATGAGTAGGGATAAATCTATGGAGATTGCAAGGACTGATTTGCGGGGAAAAGAGTTCATAAGGGAGAGTCCAGAATACTTGAGAACGAGCATGGCGGCGGCCATAACTCTCGGTTTCCGTCCCGGACGCTTCTACAGGGATGCCAAGTTATCCTGCATCAATCTGCTGATGACTTACTCGGAGGGATGCATGGCCAATTGCGCATATTGTGGCCTTTCCAGGGGACGCTCAGGGGAATTTGACCAAAAGAGTTTCATCAGAGTGGATTGGCCGGTTTATGAGCTGGATGAGATAATAACTCGAATCGAGGAACGGAGAGATAGGATCAAGAGGATCTGTGTCTCCATGATCACAAATCCCAGGGCCACAAGGGATTTGATCACAATCGTCGAGAGAATCAAGGCCCATTTGGATATCCCAATCTCTTTGCTCATTACCCCCACAATTCTCGAGGGAAAGGACCTTGTGGAATTTAAGGAAGCGGGGGCGAATATGATAGGTGTGGCTGTGGATGCCGCTACACCGGAGCTCTTTAAGAAACATAGGGGAAGAGGTGTCCGCGGTTTGCACAAATGGGAGACTTATTGGGAGGTGTTCAGGAAGGCTGTGGAAATATTCGGTCTCCGCAGGGTGGGAGTCCATCTTATCGTTGGACTGGGTGAAACCGAGAAGGAGATGACTGCCACCATTCAAAGGGTACATGATCTGGGTGGAAGCACCCACTTATTCTCCTTTTATCCCGAGGTAGGTTCCAGGCTTGAGAATCAATCTCCTCCACCCATGGGTCAGTACAGGAGAATCCAACTTGCGAGATATCTCATAGATGAGGACATAGTCACCTTTGAGGATTTTATCTTCCATCCAAGGGAGCGGATTGAGGATTTTGGGATATCGGAGGATAGTTTGATGGACATCATCGATACGGGTTTTCCCTTTATGACCAGCGGATGCCCAAGTGAGGATGGGGAGGTAGCTTGCAATCGACCATATGGAAATGAACCACCGGGTCCAGGGATAAGGAATTATCCATTTAGGTTGGAAGGGGAAGACATCGAGCGAGTAAAAAGGGAGTTGTGGAAATGATTGACCAATTTAATAATTGCCAAAATCTGTATTTCCATTATATAATTGACATCCGCACGGCTCAAGTCAGTTTGCCGTAGCTGCTCCCCGACGAGTCGGGGCGACGCCGTTTGCTCATACTTGCTCTCAAGCCCCTGAGCAGCAAGTTTATGGTTTTATGACCCAAGTATATCTTTGCTGATTTGAAGTGAGGGGAAGATGAGACTGAGGACTTTTGAGGGAGGCATCTATCTTCTAGGGAGAAAAGAGGCTACACAAAACAAGCCCATTGAGGATATCCCCTTGCCACCGGAAGTGGTCATCCCCTTGCACCAGCACGTAGGTCCCCCCTGTGATCCCTTAGTCCAGAAGGGGGATCGAGTTCTAGTCGGGCAGAAGATAGGGGATACCGATACCTTTATTTCCGCACCAATCCATGCCAGTGTCTCTGGAGAGGTCAAGGCCGTCGAACCCCATCCCCATTTCACGGGCACAGAGGTTTTGAGTGTGGTTGTAGTCCCCGATGGTGAGCAGGAAGAAGTAAGACTTGAAGTACCAGATCAAGATAAACTCACCCCAGATCGGGTACGATCCATAGTTAGAGAAGCGGGCATCGTGGGCTTGAGCGGAACGGTCTTTCCCACTCACGTCAAGCTCTCACCTCCGAAGGAGAGCCCCATAGAGAGCGTGATCATAAACGGCTGTGAATGTGAACCCTACCTCACCGGCGACTACAGAAGTATGCTCGAATCAACGGAATCCTTGATCGTTGGATTGAAAATAATCCTGATGACCGTGGGGGCAAAGAAGGGATACTTTGGGATCGGGGTCGATAAAGCCGAGGCCATAAAGAGGATCGAGGATTTAACGGCTCGCGAACAAAACATCGAAGTGGTGCCGCTGGACACCAAATATCCCCAGGGTTCGGAGAGGCATTTAATCAAAGCAATTTTGGGAAGGGAGGTTCCGAGGGACGGAGTGCCCATGGATCTCGGAGTCCTGGTCCAAAATGTCGCCACCACCATTGCCATCACACAAGCTGTGAGGGAAGGAAAACCTCTCGTGGAACGGGTGCTCACCGTAACCGGGCCGGGAATAAAAAATCCAAAAAATTTGAGGGTGAAAATCGGCACCTTGGTCAAATATCTCATTGAACAATGCGGGGGATTTGAAGGTGAGCCTGGGAAGATAATCTTCGGAGGGGTGATGCGAGGGGAGGCCCAATTCAGTTTGGATGTGCCCGTGGTCAAGGGGTCACAGGGCATAGTAGTGCTGCCCAAAGAGATGGCTGAAGTTTCATCCCCGCGCCCCTGCGTTAGATGTGGTAGGTGCGTGAAGGTGTGTCCGATGTCTTTGATACCTATCTTCATCGTTACTTATGTGATGGAGGACAAGATCGATGAGGCAAATGCCGCGGGTGTGCTGGAATGTGTGGAGTGTGGAGCCTGTGGTCTCATCTGTCCAACGGAGATACCCTTCATTCAATATATAAGATTTGCCAAGAACATCTTGCTTAAGGAGAGGAAAACCTAAGGAGAGAAAGTCCAACATGGCTCAGGAAGAGCTCGAACTCGTTGTATCCGTTCCACCTCATATCCGTGAAAGGGAAGAAGTTTCCCAGATCATGTTCTGGGTTGTCTTAGGCTTGTTGCCTGCAACCCTTGGAGGCATTTACTTCTTCCACTTTTATGCAATAAAGGTCATCGTACTCTCCATTTTAGCTGCGATTGCAACGGAGGCTTTATTCCAGAAAACCCGAAGGCTACCTACAACCATAAACGATGGCAGCGCCATTGTCACCGGTCTTCTTCTGGCTTTATGTCTGCCTCCAAAGGTTCCATGGTGGATTCCCGTGGTCGGTGGATTCATCGCCATCTTTCTGGGCAAGCAGATATTCGGAGGTCTGGGCTATAATATTTTCAATCCCGCCCTCGTCGCTAGAGCCGTGCTACTCTTATCATGGGCTGAACATATGACCAAGGATTGGTATACCGCCTTGAAGGTCGACGCCATCGCCAGGGCAAGCCCCTTATTCCTTGCCAAGCAGGTGAAATTGGGTTTATTTCAGGTGGATCTGACTCGTTTCTACAAAATTTGCTTATTTGGTAATCCCAGTGGTTGCATCGGCGAAGTTTCAGTGTTGCTCCTTTTAATTGGGGGCGGCATTCTCTTATGGCGAGAAATCATCGATTGGCGCATTCCCGCGGGTTTTATTGGAAGTGTCGCCGTCCTTTGTCCGCTCTTGGGAATGGATCCGATCTTCCATGTTCTCGCCGGGGGCTTGATCCTGGGAGCCTTCTTCATGGCCACCGATTACGTGACTTCGCCCATCACCCCCAATGGAAGATTGCTTTTCGGAATAGGTTGTGGTGCCATTACCATATTGTTGCGGTCTTACTCTATATTACTCGAGGGTGTGACCTATGCCATTTTATTCATGAATGCATGCACACCCCTGATCGATAAATATATCCAACCCCGAAGATTCGGAGTTTCGAAAGGGAAATGAGGAATATTATAAGACTCGGGGCAACATTAATGATGGTTTGCCTTATAGCGGCCGGTGGTTTGGCTGCTACGTATAGCCTTACGGAAGAGAGAATCAAGCTGCAGGAGAGGGAGAAGCAATTCAAGGCGTACATGGAGCTCCTCCCCGGGATAACGAGCACCAAGGATTTCAAGGAGAGAAAGGATTTGTGCTCCAAGCTCAAGAACGAGTATAAGGATTTGGACAAGGTCTTCGAGGGCTATGTGGAGGGGGAAAGGGTTGGTTTCATCGTTCAAAAGATACCAAAAGGCTATAAGGGACCAATAAAACTGGCCGTGGGAATAACCGTAAACGGAAAAACGAGTGGAATCGCCGTCATAGAACACAGCGAGACTCCGGGTTTGGGTGCTAAAATAGAGGAAGCCTCCTTCCAAAAGCAATTCAAGGGGAAATCCCTAAGCGATCCACTCGAGGTGGGAGAGGATATAGACGCCATCAGCGGAGCCACTACGTCGTCAAAAGCAGTTACAAATGCGGTCAAAGAAGCGCTTGAGTTATGCGAGAAGATAAAATAACCCAAAATTTGGTAAAATAGGTCACTTGACAATATACAGTGAAGAAATTCTTAAGGTAAGCTTAGATAGTTAAGGGGGCGTGGATATGAATCAATTGTGGCACGATTTTAAGAGTGGTATCGTCGCCGAGAATCCCCTCTTGCGATTGATGATCGGGTTGTGCTCAGCCCTAGCCGTGTCCACGCGGGTGGAATACGGCATCTTCATGGGCATCGCCGCAACCTTCGTCCTATTTTCCTCGAATATCATCATCTCCGCCATTCGGAGATGGACGCCCGATCAGATAAGGATTCCCATATTCATAACCGTGATTGCCTCCTTCGTGACCATTGTCGATCTGGTGATGAGGGCTTATTTTGTCGCTGTATATGATGTACTCGGAGTCTGGATCCCCTTGATCGTCGTGAACTGCATCATTTTGGGGCGAGCTGAAGCCTTTGCCTACAAACATAGCATCGTGCGTTCCGCCGCCGATGGATTGGGGATGGGCGCGGGCTACACGTTCGTGCTCCTGGCAATGGGCTTCATCAGGGAGTTATCGGGCACGGGCAAGATAATGCTTTTCGGGCAGACCTTGGTGAGTTTGAGCGCTGGCTTTGAGCCTCCATCCATCATGATTCTGTTCCCGGGAGCCTTTTTGACCTTCGGTTTTCTCATGGCATTGCTCAATATGTTGCAAGGTAGGAGGAGGAGCTAATGAGCGAAGCGCAACGTCTATTCTTTCTATTCTTAGGAGCCTTACTCATTTATAACATCTTACTCATCCGCTTCATCGCTCTCTGCTCCTTCTTCGGGGTCTCAACCCGGATGACCACATCCATCGGGATGGGGTTGGCAGTTATCTTCGTGATGACCATGGCAAGTGCGGTGAGCTGGGTTGTCTGGAATTATGTTTTGGTCCCCCTTCACGTGGGCGAGTTCCTGTATATTCCAGCCTTCATTTTGGTCATCGCCAGTTTGGTCCAGTTTGAGGAGATGGTCATAAGGAAGATAAGCCCCACGCTCTTTCGAGCCATGGGGATTTATCTTCCCCTGATCACCACCAATTGTGCTGTTTTAGCTGCGGCGACGGAGAGCGTAAAACCCGGTTTTCTGAAATTACATATCCCCTACCGGTTTTCCTTTATCGAATCAATCATTTATACTTTGGGTGTCGCCCTTGGTTACACCATTGTCATCATAATGTTCACGGCGATTAGGGAGAGAATCGAGGGAGCGCCGATTCCATCCTCCTTTAGAGGCTTTCCCATTGCCTTCATTGTAGCTGCCCTGATGTCCCTGGCTTTCATGGGATTTGCGGGATTGTTTGGATTGTAAATAAGATTTGGAGGAAAGACAATGTGGATTATCTTAAAGGCGGCTCTTTCCATGGCGGGATTGGGATTGGGGCTCGGAATTATACTGGGTATAGCCCATAAGAAATTCGCCGTGGAAGTTGACCCAAATGTTGAAAAAATACTGGATGTTTTACCTGGAGCGAACTGCGGAGCCTGTGGTTACGCGGGATGCGAGGGAGCAGCGGAAGCCATAGCCAAAGGAGAGGCTCCCGTTGAAGCCTGTGTCGCTGGTGGACACGAGATTGCAGAGCAGGTAGCTCACATACTGGGAAAGGATGTACAAAAGAAGCGCAAGCCCACAGTATCGCTCGTTCATTGCAAAGGCGGTAAATCGAAGGTCTCCCACCGTTATAGATATGATGGTATCCCCAGCTGTAGCATGGCCCAGCAAGTGGCTTCAGGATCCCTAATGTGTACCTATGGCTGTCTGGGATTTGGCGATTGCGTGAGGGCTTGCCCCTTTGGCGCCCTATCTTTGGATGGGAATTCCATGCCCCAAGTGAATGTGGACAAATGCACGGGATGTGGGCTCTGTGCCAACACATGCCCCAGGAATATCATTTCCTTGGTGCCCAAGGATGCTCCTGTAATTGTATTTTGCAATTCGAAGGATAAACCGAGAATCAAGCGGAATATCTGCACCGTGAGTTGCATCGGTTGTAAGGCTTGTGAGAAGGTTTGTGAGGTTGATGCCGTCGTAGTCCAGAATAATTTGGCCGTCGTGGATTACGAAAAATGCAACGGTTGTGGAAAATGTGTCGAAAAATGCCCCAGAGGCTGCCTCAATTTTCTTGAGCTCAGCCCCAAGCTTAAGCAGCTGAGTGCCTCTCAAAGCTCATAACTTTAACCCTGCCTGCCGGCAGGCACAGGCAAGAACTTCCTCACTCCCTCACCCGAATCACTTGAATCACACATATCATGGGTGTTAAACTTATGCTAATTTCGAAGCAATTGAGAGGGAATCGATGCTCACCCGCTACGATAAAGCATTGATTTATTTTTTGCTCCTTTTGGCGTCCTTGACATTCGCGATGAGCGTGAATTTTGCCAATATTGGAAGAGCTGGGGGACTCGCCATCTCGGTTTATGGTCGTGAGGTGGGACACTATTCTCTATATCAAAGCCGAAAGGTCAAGGTCCAGGGACGCCTGGGGATAAGCGTGGTCGAGATTTCGGGGAGCAAAGTTCGGATACTCTCTTCCCCATGCCCAAGGAAGGAATGCATGGCACGGGGATGGATAAGCAAACCAGGTGAGGTCATCGTCTGTGCACCCAACGAGGTTGTCGTGAAAATCGTGGGAAGCGATGAGGGGAAACCGATCGATGCCGTATCAAAATAGGGGAAAAGGGGTTTCAATCGCGGATTTGGTGGAGATACGCACCCGAAGGTTGGTGCTACTATCCCTCTTTTTGGCTTTAGGCATCCTTCTTTATGCTGTCGAAACGCTTTTTCTTCCCCCCTTTCCCCTACCGGGTGCCAAGCTTGGCCTAACGAATGTGGTCACACTGATGCTCCTCATTTTTTATTCTTGGCGAGAGTGTCTATACAATGTTTTGGCTCGCACCATTTTGGGCTCTTTAATCGTGGGGACATTCCTTACCCCAGCATTTTATCTCAGTTTTGGCGGTGCATTGATGAGCACATTCATTATGATCTTTATTTTCAACAGGTTTTATGGGAAATTTAGCTTGGTTGGGGTGAGTCTTACCGGATCGACCGCCCACAACATGGTACAATTAACCCTCGCCGGTGCTTTAATCGCTCATCATTGGGGTGTTTTATTTCAGGCTCCATTTTTGATACTGATCGCCATACCGACGGGAGCTTTCAACGGAATCGTCGCTACATACCTGGTGAAAAGATTGTCCGCTGGGAACATCGATTTTGTGAGGGAGAGTTGGGTAAGTTGAGATATCACCTTACAATCAAAGAATTACCACCCGAGGTGAGACCAAGGGAGAGGCTCTTTCGCTCCAGCGCGGGCAGTCTCTCAAATATAGAGCTTTTGGCGATCATCATCGGGACTGGCAGCAAGGGACAGACAGCCCTTCAACTCAGCCAAAGGATTTTAAGCGAGTTCGAAAGCTTGGGAAATTTAAGTGGTGCCAGTTTGGAGGAACTCTCGAAGATAGATGGGGTAGGCCTTGCCAAGGCGGCAAAGGTTTTAGCCTCCCTCGAATTGGGAAGGAGATTGGTGCTGGCTTTACCGTTCAAAAGGACGGTGATCTCCGCCCCCGAGGATGTGGTGGATTTGCTCATGCCCGAGATGCGTTACTTGGATAAGGAACACTTCAAGGCGTTGATACTGAACACCAAAAATGAGATCCTAAGGATCGTCGAGATTTCCGTGGGGAGCCTCAATTCTTCCATTGTCCATCCTCGGGAGCTATTTAAGACTGCCATTAAGCACAGTGGTTCAGCTCTGATCGTGGTCCACAATCATCCAAGCGGAGACGCGTCTCCAAGTTCCGAAGATATTGCCCTCACGAAGCGGTTGGTCAAGGCGGGTGAGATTTTGGGAATCGATGTGCTGGATCACATAATTCTCGGAGATGGAAGATTTACCAGCTTAAAAGAGCGAGGATTGCTATAATTAATAAAGGATAGTTGGGAAGGGGAATAAGGGAGATGTTTGATTTTCTCATAGGTCCTTTCGGGAGGGATATGGCGGTTGATCTGGGGACGGCGAATACCAAGGTTCATGTGAAGGGACGAGGACTCGTTCTTATGGAGCCCTCCGTGGTGGCCATAGAAAAGGACGCTGGCAGGATTCTCGCTGTGGGCTCGGAAGCAAAAAGGATGTTGGGAAGGACACCCGGCAACATCGTTGCCATAAGACCGCTCAAGGACGGAGTCATTGCCGACTTCGATGTGACCGAAAGCATGCTCCGCTATTTCATCCAGAGAGTGCATAAGCGCAGGTTTGCGGTGCGACCTAGGGTGGTGGTCTGCGTCCCCTCCGGGGTCACGGAGGTGGAAAAGCGCGCCGTTTTTGAAGCGACCATTCAGGCGGGTGCCAGAGCCGCATATCTAATCGAAGAGCCCATGGCCGCGGCCATAGGTGCGGGTCTTCCCATACAGGACCCAACGGGGAATATGGTCGTGGATATCGGCGGCGGAACCACCGAAGTGGCCGTGATCTCTCTGGGAGGGATCGTATGTAGCGAGTCCATCCGCGTAGGTGGCGACGAGTGCGACGAGGCGATCATCGCCCATGTCAAGAGGGAATACAATGTGATGATAGGAGAAAGAACCGCCGAGGAGATCAAGATAGAAATCGGCTCGGCCTATCCGCTCCCTGAAGAGGAGGATGTGGAGGTCCGTGGTCGAGATCTGTTGACCGGCCTCCCCAAGAATATCATCCTCTCCTCCGAGGAAATTCGAGCGGCGATGGAGGAACCCATTGGTGCCGTAGTTTTAGCCATCAAAAGCACTTTGGAAAAAACTCCTCCCGAGCTTTCCAGCGATGTCATGGACAGAGGAATAGTCCTCACCGGTGGAGGCGCCCTCCTTAGGGGATTGGATGAAAGATTGAGACAGGAGACGGGTATGCCCGTGCACATCACTGAGAATCCTCTTACCTGCGTGGTAATCGGATCGGGAAAGGCTTTGGAAGAGATAAACGTATTAAGGAGGATACTCATCGGCTCGCAACGCTGAAGCGGAGATAAAGATCGTAAGTCGCAGGACAAGTCGCATGTCTTAAGAATCCTTTGACATGCATTCCAAAGTCGTGCGACTTAAATTTTTTGAGGGGGAGGGAGGTCATTTTGTACCTCCACTGGAGACGTAATCGGATAATTCTCGCGGCTTTAATAATAGTGAGCATAGCCATCCTGACCATTCACTTTAAGGAGGGCGAAGAGGGCTTGGTACATAGGGTTCAGAGGATAACGGTGGGTCTCGTGGCCCCCCTTCAAGCTGGGGTCTCTAGTATAGTGGATCCCTTCCGACACGGCATCCATTTCCTCGTGGAGATTCGCGATCTTAAACAGGAAAATGAGAGATTGAAAAGGGAAGTGGCGGAACTCAAGAGGGATTTGATTTCGCTCAAAGTGGTAGCCAAGGAAAACGAACGCCTCCGAAGGCTCATCGGGTTTAAGGAGAAAACCATCTATAAGGTTCTTCCGGCACGGATCATCGGAAAATCTCCCACTGGTTGGCAGGCGATCATCATTTTGGATAAGGGATCCGCGGATGGAGTGAGGAAATACATGCCCGTGGTGGTCGATAAGGGTTTAGTGGGTCAGGTGGTCGGTGTCTCCTCCCATGCTGCACAAGTCCAACTAATAACCGATCCAAAAAGCGGGGTTTCTTGCCAAATCTTAAGCACAGGTGAGCGTGGAATCTTACAGGGCGAGACCGGTGGTGAACTGAAACTGAACTTCATTCCCAAGGATTCCAGGGTGAGGAAGATGGATGCAGTTATAACATCGGGATTGGGAGGCGTTTTCCCTCCCGGAATTTTTGTGGGCACCGTAAGTGAGATTAAAGTCAATCCCTATGGGCTATATAAAGAGGTTAAGGTGAAATCTTCCGTGGATTTCTCGAAGTTGGAGGAGGTTTTAATCATCACCAATCCTCTGCCAAAAACACCCTTTCCCACGGAGGGAGGTTAATATGCCCTTCTATCTTTTGGGTTTTTTGGTCTTGTTGGCCTCATTCATCCTACAAACGACGATCGCTCCTCATATAGACATTAGGGGTGTTCAACCGGATTTTATCCTCATCGTGGTGGTCACCTATGCTTTCATAGAGGGTCCCGCGATAGGTTCGGTGGCGGGTTTTTTTGGAGGCTTATTACACGATCTGGTTTTAACTCAGATCGTGGGGATTCATGCCCTGTGTAAGACTATTGTGGGCTACATCGCCGGCTTGGTGGAGAGGACCATCTTCGCCGAAAGCATCTTCTTACCCATGGCCGCGATCTTCCTGGCTTCGCTATTGAATCAACTGATTTATACCGCAGTCATCTTTTTGTTGGGCTATGAGGTTCCATTTCTAATGGTATTGATGACCATAATTATTCCCTCTGCCTTTTATAATAGCTTGCTCACGCCCCTTATTTATCCAGTGGTTTGCAAATTGGCGACTCCTTAAAAGAAAGTTCGTGTATTATTAACAAGATGGGTTAACACCATGGTCGGGTGAAGTGCTCCTGAGCCCGCACTTACCCTCCCTTGAATGTTTATACTGTGAACCGTGAACCACTATAACTTTTGAAACAATGTACAAATTAAGGGTAAAATATGGAAAATTTGGCATTTTAAGATTCCTTTCGCATCTTGAAACCGTACGTGCATTTGAAAGGGCGGTGAGGCGAGCAAACCTCCCCTTTGCTTTAACCAAGGGCTTCAGCCCCAAGCTCAAGATTTCCTGGGGTCCACCTCTTCCCCTTGGTTTTAGTAGCTGCGCAGAGTATGCTGATTTCTTCCTTGCTGGCTACCTGAATCCTGAGAGGATCATCGATTCCTTAAATAAAGCCTTGCCCCGGGATATCCGTATCTTGGAAGCAAAATATGTTCCCTTGCATTCTGCCTCTTTGATGAGCATAATCGATGTAGCCAGCTACAAAACGTTGATCAAAGTTGATCCCAGTCTATCCCGCGAGGAGCTCAAGGATGGCATGGATGGACTTTTGAATCGGGGAAGAATTTCAGTTTTCAAGAAAGATCGCGAAAGGGCAGTGGATTTACGGCGATTACTCCTGGATTTTGAGGTTGAAGAAGTTAAAAATGGCGAGGTTACTCTGAAGTTCTCTCTTCAGGTCGGGGGCAAGGAGAGTATCAGACCGGAGAATCTCATAAAAGCGCTGTTTGAGCGGTTTCCAAAATCCTTGTCCTTTGAAATAATTGAAATTACGAGAATGAGTCTATATGAAAAGGTGGGCGATGAACTCATCGACCCCCTACGAATTCGAAAAGCGACCAGCGAGTAGCGATGAGCGGTCTAAAAGATTTTAACCGGAAGTCGCCTATCGAATATCGCTGACCGATTTGACCGAAAGTCGCTCGTTGAACATCGCTCACCGGGTTTAGTATCGACTTATTAGGGAGGGATAATATGGCTGAACTAAAAGAGATAATAATCTCAGTGGATGATTTTGAAACCCGATTAGCCATTTTGGAAAAGGGGAGATTGGCCGAGATTTACGTGGAGCGAAACGATGCTCCATCCATCGTGGGCAACATCTACCTGGGGCGCGTTAGCAGTGTATTGCCCGGTATGGATGCAGCCTTTGTGGATATCGGCCAGGAGAAAAGTGCCTTTTTGTGCGTAGGGGAAGTTGTCTTTCCCGAGGAGGTGGACTCCTTACCCCACAAGATACATTACTTTTTAAAACTGGGTCAGGATATATTGGTTCAGGTTGCCAAGGGACCCATAGGCATAAAGGGTGCCAGGGTAACCGCTCAGATCGCTTTACCCGGCAGACATCTGGTCCTCCTCCCCTTCGGGGATTCCGTTGGAGTATCCCGCCGTCTTTCCGAAGATGAGAGGGAAAGATTGCGAAGTCTTTGCGAGAGCATCAAGCCCAATGATATGGGTCTCATCGCTAGAACGGCCGCTCAAGGTGTGGGACTTGAGCGCTTGAAAGCAGATCTCAGGCATCTCATCAGGACTTGGAGAAAACTTCAGCGCCAGGCCGAAAAGAGTAAAGCACCGAAGGCCTTCTACAGGGAGGAAGGACTCGCACTGCGTGCCGCAAGAGACATATTCACTTCCAATTTTATACAATTGGTCATCGATTCCCCCAAGGAATGCAAAAAGATCCAAGATTTCTTAAGTAAAACTTCTCCCGAGCTCAAAGACCGTGTGAAGCTTTATTCGGGAAGCACCCCCCTATTCGAAAAGTACGACGTCGATTCCCAACTGAGAAAGGCTCTCAAGAGGAGAATTTGGTTGAGGTCCGGAGGATATATCACCATTGACACCACGGAAGCCCTCACCGCGATCGACGTCAACACGGGCAAGTATGTCGGGAAAACCAGCTTGCAACGGACCATCCTCAAGACGAATCTTGAGGCGGCTCGAGAGATCGCCGATCAAATTCGTTTGAGGGATATCGGTGGAATCATAGTGATAGACTTCATCGACATGGATGATCCAAAGGACAGGGAGAAGGTTTTTTCAACCCTAAATGAAGCCCTGGCCATGGATAGGGCAAAGACCAATGTGGGGGAATTCTCGGAATTTGGTCTAGTGGAGATGACCAGGAAAAAATTCTGGCAGGGACTATTGGAAAGCTTATATGCTCCCTGTTTAAGATGTGAAGGATCGGGTGTGGTGTTTTCCGATACCGCGGCGGGAATTGAAGCCTGGCGAGGGATAAAAAGGATTTGTTGGGCCAAATCCTCGGAGGCTTTGCTGTTTAAAGTTCATCCTAGGGTGATCAACTTTCTTGCGGCGAGGAGGGGCAAGTTGCGCAAGAGAATGGGAAAAGATGTTTACCTTTATGGGGATCCCACGTACACACCGGAGGGCTATGAACTCGTGAGCGAGGGTTCCCGCAGAGAGATAAAGCGTGCCTATAAAGAGCTGTGCAGGGAATTCGCTGCCATTCACCTCACCTAAAGAACCATATACTTTTTATAGCTGGGTCATAATTTTAGAATTTACCATTATGCGTGATTTATCTAAGAATATTCGGGATTTATGACCCATGTACAATTTTGTAAATTGACAACTAAAGTTTTTCTTTGTTAGGATAGGGTGCTGATTAAGGGAGGAATTATTTCATGCCGTATGCTATTATTGAATCTGGGGGTAAACAATATAAGGTTCAGAAGGGAGAAGAAGTTCTCATCGAGAAAATAGAGGGCAAGCCCGGGGATAAGGTAAAGTTCGATGAGGTAATTTTCTTAAGTCATGGCGATCAAAAGATTCATCAAAAAGAGGTGCTTTCCAAGGTAAAGGTGAAGGGCACCATCGTCGAGCAGCTAAAGGGCGAAAAGATAATCGTATTCAAATATAAACCGAAGAAGGGATATAAGCGAATGAGGGGGCACAGACAATTCCTGACCAAAGTGAGGATAGATGATATAAATGTCCCCCAAAAAGCCAAAGAACAATCCAAAAACTAAAAACACTCCCAACTACCAACTAACAAACTCCCAGCTATCCGGAGGTTGATAAAATGGCGCATAAAAAGGGAATGGGAAGTTCCAGAAACGGGAGAGATAGTCGATCCAAGCGCTTGGGAGTCAAGTGCTATGGCGGTCAGTTCGTGACGGCGGGTAGCATCCTCGTTCGTCAGCGGGGTACGAAGATAAAACCCGGTCTCAATGTAGGACTCGGGCGTGATTATACGCTTTTTGCTTTGATCGATGGGCATGTGATGTACGAATCTCGCAATAACTCGCGTAAGGTAAGCGTGCTCGCGGAGGCTTAAGCCTGAAAACGAATCGAATTGACCCAGGGTATGACATCGGTTTTTATGAGGTCACATTCTGATTTCTTATAACCTGGGTCGTTATTTTTTATGCTGAGAAATAGGGGGCATTGAGAGGCGTGGCGACCTTCATCGACGAAGCTCGAATTTTCGTCAAAGGTGGTAAAGGTGGAAATGGCTGCGTGAGTTTCAGAAGGGAAAAGTTCGCCCCCAAAGGCGGCCCCGATGGTGGCGATGGGGGCCGAGGTGGCAATGTCATTTTAAGAGTCGTGAGATCCCTGCGCACGCTCATGGATTTCCACTACCAGCACTATTTTAAAGCCGAAGACGGAAGGCACGGTCGAGGAAGCAATAAGCATGGTCGGGGCGGGGAGAATCTAATCCTAAGGGTTCCCCCGGGTACTGTGGTTAAGGATGAAGAAGGGAAAGTCCTTTGTGACCTCGTTGAAGATGGAGAGGAATTCATCATTGCCGGAGGCGGTCAGGGAGGACGGGGCAATGCTAGATTTGTAACCTCCGTAAGACAAGCCCCATCCTTTGCCGAGAAGGGAGAACCAGGCGAAGAGCGCTGGATTTCCTTAGAGCTAAAACTCCTCGCTGACGTTGGGTTGATCGGCTATCCCAATGTGGGCAAATCCACCATTATCAGCAGGATATCCGCCGCCAAACCAAAGATAGCGGACTATCCATTCACCACACGGGTTCCGCATCTGGGAGTCGTCAGTTTATCCGATGGAAGGGACTTCGTTGTAGCCGACATCCCCGGATTGATCGAAGGAGCACATAAGGGTGCCGGACTCGGTCAAGCTTTTTTGAGGCACATAGACAGAAGTGTCATCCTCGTCCACGTTCTGGACCTATCGGGAATCGAGGGGAGGGATCCCACCTCGGATTTTGAAACTGTCCAGAGGGAGCTTAAACTATACAAACCATCTCTCGCGAAGCGTCCACAAATAGTCGCCGGAAACAAACTCGATCTCCCATCCGCAAGAGGAAATTTACCCCGCACCATCCAATATTTTAAGGAGAAGGGATATCAATTCTTTCCCATCTCAGCCGCCACCGGAGAAGGGATAAAGGAGCTTCTATATGCAATCGCCGAGAAGCTTGAGGAGGTGAAACGAACCAAGCGTCGAAGAAAAGCGGCTGTACATCGGGTTTTGAGTTTCCAAGAGGATGAGAGGGAACTCTCGATCTCAAGGGCGGAAGACGGAGTCTTCCTGGTAAGGGGGAAGGCAATAGAGCGGCAGGTGGCCATGACCGATTTCGATAACGAAGAAGCAGTTGCTTATCTGCAGCAAAGATTCAGGGAAATCGGGCTGGAGGATGCACTTAAAAAGGCGGGGGCGAAGGAAGGCGATGCCATAAAGATCGGCTCCATGGTGTTTGACTTCCATCCCTCCTAACATATAAATTAGTGGAAAGCAACTTATCAAGCTGGGAAGCTCAGGAGCTCCAGAGCTCTGAAAAACTGAGCTACTCAGCATCTGAGCTCCAGAGCTAATAAATCTAAATGAGGTGGATACCATGCAAAGGAATGATTACCTTCCGTAAGGTTCACAGGATTGTGGTCAAGGTTGGAACTAGTGTAATAACCACGCCATCGGGAAGACTCGATTTCATTCAGCTATCGAATCTCGTCGACCAGATGGCGGAACTTAAAAGGAGGGGATATGAGCTTCTCCTGGTTTCCTCCGGTGCCATCGCCGCCGGCGTTGAGGGTTTGGGTCTGGACGCACGACCAACAACCATCCCCGAGCTCCAGGCGGCAGCTTCGGTTGGGCAGGGTCTCCTGCTTCAGCAATATACCAATCTATTCGATAAACATGGGATAAAGGTGGGGCAGGTCCTCTTAACCCAGTACGATACCACCCAGCGTCGGCATTATCTTAATGCCCGAAATACTCTGCAAAAACTCCTGGAGTTGGAGATCATACCTATCATCAACGAGAACGACACTACCGCCGTGGATGAGATTAAATTCGGAGATAACGATACCTTGGCGGCTCTCGTCTCCAATTTGGTCGAGGCCGATCTGCTGATAGCCCTCACCGATACCGAAGGTCTGTATACGAGGGACCCCCGTAAGACAACGGAGGCCAAGCTCTTGCAGGAGGTCGAGGAAATCACCCCTGAAATAGAAGCCCTCGCTGGTGGAGTGGGAACGAGGTTTGGCTCCGGGGGGATGGTTACCAAAATCCAGGCAGCCAAGATAGTGACCTTTGCTCAAAGCGGAATGATAATCGCCCATGGCAAAAGACCCCGCGTGCTTTTGGGTATCATGGATGGCAAACCCGTGGGAACCTTCTTCGTCCCGGGAAAGAAAAAAGTCGAGAGCCGCAAGCTCTGGATAGCCTTCGGCAGGATGGCCAGGGGCACGGTAATGGTGGACGATGGGGCAAAGGATGCTCTACTCAAAAGGGGCAAGAGTCTCCTTCCCGCCGGAGTCATAAAATGCGAAGGGGATTTCAGCGTGGGAGATGCCGTAAACATCGTGGATAAAGAGGGAACCATCTTCGCCAAGGGTCTGACCAATTTTAGCCTACAGGAGCTCAATCGAATAAAGGGACTAAGGAGCAGAGATATCTCGGCGATACTGCCCGATGCCAGCGAGGAGGTAGTCCACCGAGACTGCCTCGTCATCCTCAAATAGTTCGGAGTAAGGAGGTCAATAAATGGGTGAGGTTCAGGAACTGGGGAGGAAGGCAAAGGAAGCCGCCTTCAAGCTCGCCTCCATTTCCACAGAGGTAAAAAATGGGGCGCTACAGGCCATGGCCGATGCTTTACTTAGAGAGAGCCCAAAAATTCTGGAAGCCAACCAGAGGGACATGGCAATCGGGAGGGAGAAGAAGATCAGCTCTGCTTTGATGGACCGTCTTCTTTTGAATACATCCCGGATAGAGGAGATGGCTCAGGCGCTCCGAGACGTCATCGCGCTAAAGGATCCCGTGGGGGAGGTGGTTAGGGGCTGGCGCGTCCCCAACGGTCTTTTGATAACGCAGGTGAGGGTGCCCCTGGGTGTCGTTGCCATGATCTATGAAGCCCGTCCAAATGTCACCGTGGATGCCGCAGGTCTGTGCATTAAAACCAGCAACGCGGTCATCTTAAGGGGTGGTTCTTTGGCCATAAATTCCAATCTGGCTTTGACGGAGGTCATATCCGATGCCGCCACCTCTGCGGGATTGCCCGAAAATTCCATCCAATCGGTATCCACAATCGATCGGGAGGCAGCAACCGAGCTCATGAAGCTCAACGAATATGTGGATGTGTTGATTCCCCGAGGCGGAGCCTCCCTCATCCGAACGGTAATCGAGACGGCAACCGTTCCCGTGATCGAAACCGGCGTGGGAAATTGCCACGTCTACGTGGATGCCGATGCCGATTTATCCATGGCTATGAAGATAGTAATAAATGCCAAGTGTCAGCGCCCCGGTGTTTGCAATGCTGCGGAAACCCTCTTGGTACACAAGGATGTAGCCGAAGAATTTCTGCCTAAAATCGTGAGCGACCTGCGAGGTCGAGAGGTCATCCTCTATGGCTGTCCTAAAACGCAGTCCCTCTGCCGAGACGTGGAAGCGGCAAGCGAGGAGGATTGGCACACTGAGTACCTCGATCTCAAACTCGCGGTGAAGGTAGTGGATTCCTTGGATGAAGCCATCGCCCACATCCAGAAATATGGCACCAAGCATTCTGAGGCCATCATCACTAGAAATTACGATGTCGCCAGGAGATTTACTGAGGAGATAGATGCCGCCGCCGTTTACGTCAACGCCTCCACGCGATTCACCGACGGCGGACAATTCGGCATGGGTGCTGAGATCGGAATAAGCACTCAAAAGCTACACGCCAGGGGTCCCATGGCTTTAGAGGCTCTCACATCAACAAAATTCGTGGTCTACGGTACCGGTCAAGTACGGGAGTAATTGGTGCTGCCGCTGCTGTTCGAGCCTTGCTCGTTTAACGGTTCTCGCAGATGCACTCTCCAGGATACCCATCTCCCATAAAGCTCATAGCTCAGGGAGCTCGGAAGCTCAGTTGATTTATTTTTACTGTGAGCCGTGAACCCTGCCCGTTGGCAGACAGGGGTGAACCATGTAAGGATGTAACCAGTTTACCTTTGTCCAGATTTAGCAGGAATTCCAAGAGCGTTTTCCCCGCGGTAATCGCTGGTTTTACTTTCTCAGTGAGCTTGGGCTTGGGTCCGCAAGAGGTTATCAAACACAGGATTAAGACAGTACGAAGCCCATTTTCGTGATTTTTTATTCGAGTTTAACTCATTTAGCATGGATATCCTCTTTCATTTTGTCCAATTTAGTATATTTTCTTTGAGGCATTTTAGTAAAGCGGGCATTTAAATTTCATTGAGCTTTTTCTTTTGACGGGAAAAGATTAAAATGACATTTAGGCGAAGCAACCGTAGGGGATACGAATGTATAAAAAGTGGCTAGGGGCGGCCATAGGTGCTTTGTTTCTGCTTTCGATGCCATTTTATGCCCGATTTGAGGTAAAATGGCTACGAGTCGGAGGCAATCATTTAAAAATGGCACGTAACTATCTGAAGATCGGGGACAACTACATCCGTATGAGCAGAAAATACATGCACATGAAGGACATAAATCGCAGTGAGATTCTAAGATGTGTGGGCAGTGCTTGCTACAATCTGGATAACAGCTATAGCCACTTGAAAATGGCACATCTCTATTTTGAGGGCAGCAACCTTTATCCCAGCAATTTTTTGAGCGACAGTGAGATTTATCTCGAACGGAGCCGGGACTATCAGAAAGAGGCCATGGATTGTTTTTTCGCGAGAGATCAAAGCGAAATCTTCGATAACCTCATAGCCAGCAGAGCATTTCTATATGAGAGTTACAATTCCCTTAAAAGGGGTCACGATATCCTCACCTTAATTGGATTCATCGCCCTTGGTATTTCGATTCTGATCGCCGGTTGCTTAGTTATTTTTGGTCGAAGTAGAGTCTCGTCTCTTACAGGATTTTTCAGATAATCGTTTTATTGGAAGGGTTTCAGTATATTTGAAGGGAAAATTTGAAAGAATCGTGAAAGGTGTAGGGGGATGAATAGGGGGAAAAAGAAGAAGCTCTCCATCGGAGTCATGGGTGGCACCTTCAACCCTATCCATCACGGGCATCTGGTCACGGCTCAGGAAGCTCTCGAGCAGTTTAAATTGGATAAGGTCATCTTCATGCCCTCCGGTCAGCCTCCTCACAAGATGGACGAGGAGATAATCCCCGCGGAGGAAAGATATTTAATGGCGGTCATTGCCACCGCCTCGAATCCGCGCTTCATTGTATCCAGGTTGGAAATCGAGAGGAAGGGTCCTTCCTATACCATCGATACCATCAAGGAGTTAAGGAAGATTTATGGGGAGGATACCGAGATCTTCTTCATAACCGGAGCCGATGCCATCCTGGAGATATTGACTTGGAGAGATGCGGAGAAACTTTACGATCTGTGTAGCTTCATCGCCGCCACCCGTCCTGGTTATTGTCTCGAAAAATTCAAGGAGATACACGTAATTCCTGAGGGAAAGAAGGAGAAGAGAAAGCCCAAAGTCTATTTCATGGAAATTCCCGCCCTGGCTATCTCCTCTACGGATATCCGCAGAAGGGTCAGAGAAGGGATGCCGATAAAATACCTCGTCCCTGAGGGAGTAGCCAGCTACATCCAAAAGCACGGATTTTATAAGATTCCTCGAAAGGAGCCGTAATCTTAGTAATCTTAGCAAAGAGGCCATTATGTCCATAGGTTACAGAAGCAGAAGGAAATCCGAGGAATCCATGGGCTACAGGACGCGCCAGAGGCTTTTGAGACGCCGGTGGAGAAGACGGCAGATCAAGATAGCCCTTGGAATTTTCCTCTCCCTCGCTATGATTTCCTTTGGAGTTCTTTTCTGGCTAAAGGGTCCCGCCATTTTATCCTTTTTATTCCGAGGGAAAGAAAAAGTTCGGATATCTCCCTTGCCCAAACCCGTGAGGGTCACCTTTCTCATCATTGGGGCGCAAAAGACCGATTCTGGGGAGCAGGCTCTCGGTTTGATATTGATGTCCTACGATTCAAAGAAAAAGAGAATAAGCGGTTTTTCCATCCCATCTGAGACCTTCGTTGATATCCCCGGTCATGGTTTTGAGAAGATATCTGAGGCTTTGACCTCTGGAATCCCCATCCTTTCGGCCACTGTCGGGAATTTCCTGGGCATAAGTGCCGATCACTATCTGAAATTGGACCATCTGGATTTTGAGAGGATTGTAAAGTCGGGGAGACTTAACAAGGCCTTCGACAAGGTAAAGGAGAGCGATTTAAATCAAATGGATTGTTCGAGGTGGTCCAAGATTTTGGCTAAGGTCCCGCGCTCCGAGATAAACATAGTTCCCCTTCCCGTGAAACCGATCTCCGTGGGTCAGGAAACCTACTATGAGCCCCAGAAGGATGAAATAGAGCATCTGGTGAAGGTACTCTTTGGAAGGGAGAAGAAAAAGAGAGCGGTAAGGGTCATAGTCCTCAATGGATGCGGAGAACAGGGGGTCGCCGGTGAGGTGGCTCAGAGGTTGATTGAGAACGGGTATAAGGTCGTTCAGACCAAGAACGCCGAGAGCTTTGACTTCAAGAAAACCCAGATAATAATCTATCGAGGGGATAAAAGTTCCGCGGAGAGGGTAAAAGATTTGCTCGGTGTCGGGGTCATTGTATCCAAAAAGCTCCCGCAGGATCTCGCGGATATGGCCATAATCGTGGGCAAAGATTACAACCAGCACCCCGAATAACCATGGGAGTTTGTTAATATTATGACTACCGACCCCAGCCCTATATGGGTGACTTCCGACTCCCGACCAATACAGGGGGTATGCCTTTGAAAGCCAGGGAGTTAGCGAGACTTATCGCAAGAGCGGCTGCAGAGAAAAAGGCCGAGGATATCATCGTTTTAGACATCGGCAAGCTCCTGATAATCACGGACTATTTCGTCATATGTAGTGGGAAAACCACGCGCCACGTGAAGACCATCTTCGAAAATATCCAGAGGAAATTGGGTGAGGAAGCGGTAAGACCCCTGGGAGTGGAGGGACAGAGCGAAGCCTACTGGATACTTTTGGACTGCGGCGATGTCGTCGCCCATATCTTCACCGAGAGGGAGAGGGACTATTATCAACTGGAGAGATTGTGGAAGGATGCCCCCCAACTCAATTGGGACGAATCCCTGAAGAAAAAACGTCCAAAGTCCACCACTTAAAGGATGCGAATTATCACTTCTTAGCTATTTCTTCCAAAATTTTCCTCGATTTTTCGGGCTTTATCCCCTTATGGGACTCATGCGAATTATTCACCTGCACGTCAACACTGCACAAAGTAAGCAGGCCTTCCCTTGAGAGGAATTGTAGGGAACGCCTCAAGGACCTTAAGTCTTGGGCTAAAATCCATTTAGAGTATTTAAAGGAATTCTCATTGTTGTACAATGTAGCTGAATTTTTCATAATGATGGTCCGCATTGATTGGCGGAGAGAGTTTTCTTCCTTGGCTCCACTCTCAGCGAGATTCTGTACAAATTCTTTAACTGAGGGTGCCTTATCTACCGCATTGTCAAGGAATAAGACAAACCGCTCTATTCTACCCAATGCTATCATTACGAGAAATACCGATATTTCGGCCAAAGCCATCTTGAGTAATGCGATGATAACCGATAAAAGCGTGTTTGAGGATACATTATTCTTTTTTCGCCAAAAAAAGATGATTAGCAGGTGCAAAACTACGCCCAAACCCAAGAAAATGAGCAAAGCAATGAAAAAATTAGACACACAAGCCACTTCCTTAATTAAACAAAAATCACTATATCTATATCGAGAAGAAACCATCATTACAGTTATCGGAACCCAAGTCCAAAAGTTTAGACCGAACCCCGAATCCCAGAGCTCGAACCCTTTCTTCCCTCTTGCCCGATCAACAACAAAGGTTGGTAATAAGAGTAATTCCTGTGGCTAAATACTGTGTGTCGAGCGCCACTGCTTGTTCATCCACAAAAGGGGGCAAAAGTGAAGCCATGGAAGAAGTTAATCCTATCTCTATTCGTTATTTCCCTATGCGCAACTCTAATAGGTTGTATTCCCTTCGGAAAACTCAAGCGATGTGCAAAACCCGCCGAGCCTAAGGTATCCAAGCCCAAAGTCTCCAAACCCAAGGCACAAAAGCCACCTGCCGCACCAAAGCATCTTTCCCATTCCCAAAAAACCAAAGCTTTTGGTCATCTTGTCCATGGATTTCGATGCGGATGAGGACGATGAGATTTTCGTCATTTATCAACGAGCTGGGGCGGATCCGATATTCCAATCGACCATCGTTTACTTCGATTGGATCGACGGAGAATACAAAGAGAAGGGTACCGCCGAAAACCCCGGAAGTGCACCAATCTTCATGAAGGCGAGTGCAAAAACCTTTTATAATCCTCCCTCAAAGCAGGTCATGACGAAGTGGACTGCCGGTGGAACCGGAGTTTTTCCACTTGCCCTAATTTTCGCCTTCGATAAGGATGGCATGTATCAAGCCACCCGCCTCGAAGGAGGCGACCAGGGGAGATACCTTCGGCTTGGATGTGGATGGGAATAAGGACATAGTGTTCTTGGAATTGCCACCAAACCGTTCTGGTGGTTTAAACATTAGTTATCCCCCACATCTCTTTCTTATATCCTCAAATACGAAGGAGGCATTGGTAATTCGGTATTTGAAAGAATCAACATAACTCATCAACGAAATTGTCTCCAAAGCCACCCATATTATTTTCCTCTTTAGGAAGTTTCTTTTAAAATAGCTTAAGAGACTTGGAGAAAATGTGACCAAAATCCTAAAAAGCTTGAAATTAAATGGGACACGAATTTGAGGAGGTAGAGATGGCAGTTGTCAAGATCATTCCTTGTTTGGATATGAAGGATGGACGGGTAGTAAAAGGAGTCCACTTTGTCGACTTAAGAGACGCGGGAGATCCAGTAGAAAACGCCTCTTTCTACCAGGAAGAGGGGGCAGATGAGCTTGCTATGCTTGATATTGCAGCAACCGTGGAGGGGAGAAAAACTCGGCTGTCCTGGGTGAAGCAGGTTTTTATGGTTATTGATATCCCGCTAATCGTTGGAGGAGGAATATCTACGCTTGAGGATATGGAAGCGCTCTTTGAGGTAGGAGCAGCCAAAATTTCAGTCAACACGGCTGCTGTTTATCGTCCGCAGCTTGTCAAAGAGGCTTCAGAGCGTTTTGGTAAAGAGAGGATTGTCGTTGCTATCGACGGAAGAAGAAATGAAAAGATGCCATCCGGCTTTGAGGTTATTGTAAGTGGCGGGCAGAAGCCAGTTGGCAAAGATGCAGTTCAGTGGGCAAAGGAATGCGAAGCTCTCGGGGCGGGGGAGATTCTTCTGACCAGCATGGACGGGGACGGAACCCTTGCTGGCTACGATATTCCGTTTACGAGGGCAATTGCTGAGGCTGTATCGGTTCCCATCATCGCTTCGGGCGGAGCCGGCAAGCTCGAACACTTCTATGAAGGCGTTGTCGAAGGGAAAGCTCAGGCCCTTCTTGCTGCCTCAGTTTTTCATTTCCGCACATTTACCGTCCGTCAGGTAAAAGAATATTTGAGGCAGAAGGGAATCGAAGTTAGTCTTCCCTAGTTAGAAGAAATCAGGGTCACGAATCGGTAATTCGGTATTTGAAAAGAATCAAACTAGCTCACCAAATCGTCTGCGAAGGTGAATAACCAAGGTTGCTATTGGCAAAAGTGTCAATGCAGAAATAGACGCCTTCCCGAAGGCGGTTTGGCGCAAAAATCAACTAAATAAAATAAAAGCGGAGCAGACCAGCAAGGATTCTTTTCTTCTATGCTCGAGGTAAGTACATGCGGTGTTGAGAAATGATCGAACTGAAGAATGATCGATTGAAACGAAAATTACATGACTTAAAACGAGCCTTACAGGATGCCTTAACTCCCGATGAGGAAAAGATGGCACTTGAGAGAGCGGAAGTTCTTTTGATGAAAAGACCTCCAATAAAGCGCATTGAGGGGTTAATTAAACGCATCATTAGGCAGAGAGGGGACAAACCAACCAAGGAGAGCATCGAACAAATACAAAATTATGTAACGGAGTTAAATCTCGCTTTTCACCTTTCCGAGGTGAAGGGCTTTGGCATCGAGATAGAGAGAAAGGTGGGAGAGGGCGAAAAGCGGGTGGACATCACCATTTTCAATGGAAAAAATTACTACATTGAAGTCAAGAACATCAATGAACCCAAATATAGTGAACGCGAAAAGAATTTCCTCGATAGTATTCAAGGAAAATTAAGCGAGATTAAGAAGCCTTATTACATCGATTTCTACTTTTACGATTATAGATCATTAGAATATGAGGGTTCATTGATGAGATGCATAAAGGACAGGGCGGAAACAGCCGATGAAGATTCCATTGAGGATGTATATTTCCATTATCCTAACGAATATGAACCGGTGTTGGCTTTTAGCTTCAGGAAAAGTGGGGATTTGAATCATTTGGAATTGTGCTTGTATGGGTCTTCTGAGGAGAAATATTTCTCATGGGTACATAAAAGAAGTGTCATCCGCGGTATTTGGGATGCCGAACAGAAGTTTCCTCAACCGGGAGGGGATAAACTCAACATTTTAGCGGTAAGTCTCGGAGGTTGGGTTGATGTTGATCTGATTAAAGATATGCAAAGTTGGTACTACTATGATAAGCCCGCTTCGAACCATGATGAGCGAGGAAAGCCCGTAGGCTTCGATGATTTGTTCGACCTTTATGACCCTTATGCCAGAAGCATAGGTTTTACCAAAAACCTCAAAATCGATGCATTCGTGACCTTGAAGGGGAAAGGCTTTAGGAGCGGATATGAAACCACTTTTTACACGAAACCGGGCATCGATGAACGGGAGTTACGAGGTATATTCGGATGATCTCGTTTCCTTTTTAGCAGATGGCGCTATCTTCCCAATCGAGTGGCAGTGGGTCGAGGAAACGATTTTTGGATTGCCCCTTGGTCGCCCTCCAGGTGACAAGAACCACGAGTAATCCCATGACGGCGACGAGCATCTTTCCCATACCTAGACTTCGCATGATGACCTCCCGGCGAGAATGGCATTCTAGAGGTTATATCGTCCGAGAAGCATCCGCACTTGAGTGTCTTTTTTATTCTGGACAAAAAGCAAGAAAGGAGGTGAAGGAGATATGCATAAAGAGAGCTTTGCTCTAGCCAGATGTATCCAGGATCCATGATCACTTCAGTCGAGCCCAATCGTGTAGAATGTGGGAAAACGGTAAAGATAAAAATCTTGGGTGCACCCTTGGGTCAACTGAATGTGGCGGTTACCAACCCGGATGGGCAGAGCGATACACTTAAAGGTGGATTCACAGTGATTGAAGCCGAGACTCCAATTCACGAACCCGAAGTGACGACTACCATGAGTAAGATACAGAAGAAGCTGGGGGAGTTGGAAGAGGATCTGGAAAAGAAAAAGAAGGAAAACGCGAAGATAGTTATCTGGATTGAGCAGTGGATATTTTGGGGCTGGCTGTTGGGTTTTTTGTGGTGGATACCCTGGATAGTGCAAATTAATTTCTTCTCAACCGCAATTCCTCGCAAGGCTCTATTATATAAATAAGGGGAAGTTGACTTTTTACCGATATATTTTTCGAAAATTCCTTTTGGATAAGTTATTAGAATTAGATTACAGGCGGGGAAAGATGAACGAACTAGAGATCAAGCGCCTCATTCTGAGAAAGATGGATGATTTCCGTTCGGTGTTACCTCGAGTCTCACTGCGCTTCTTCAGTCGGAGGAGCTATCTTCTCTGGGCGAAGACCATACCCCAGGTTCAGGAGGAAATCCAACTGGGATGGTACGAGGATTTCGAGAATGAATTCAAGGAGCCCGTATTGGTCATGCAAGAGGAGAAAATTGTCGGTGCCTGTCCCTCTCTCTTCGTCGAGCTTTTGAAAGGTGAGCCGCCACAAATTCACCGCTTATTTGTGGAAGGTGCTTTTTTAAGTCGACTTCTTCTATTCCTCGTTCCCGGCATCGGCTGGGAAGCTGAGGAGCAAGTGCGTAAGGTGATGCAAAGGCATTTCCCACTCCTGCTCGCTGCGACCGAAGCCGTCCGCGGAACTGGTCCACTAAAAAAGAAATAAGACGACAACGTGACAAACAACCTCATTAAAAAATACCTCCCATTTAACCTCTCAGATCTTCACTAAACCTTAAAGGTGATGGGGAAGAAAAATATAATATTATAAATCGGGAGGGGGTAAAATGATGAAAACCTTAAGCGGTGATCGGGCTAAAGATTTTGTTGACGGTTTAATTTATGAGAAAAAGCAGGTTCATGAGGGTAGCCTATGAAAATCCTTTAAGCTTGTGAAAATGCGAGGAGGGAAGCGGTATGGCTTTGATGCAGATAAGCGTGATTCCCATCGGGACGCCGACTCCAAGTATCGGTAATTACATCGCGGAAGTGGTCAAGGTACTCGATCGAGAAGGGGCAAGGTATGAACTCACCGATATGGGGACGATAATCGAGGCGGGAACGGATGAGCTCTTCACACTGGCCAGCAGGCTCCATGAGGTACCATTCACGAAGGGAATCCAAAGGGTAATAACAATCATCGAGATCGACGATCGCAGGGACAAGAAGGTTGGAATGGGCGATAAGGTAAGATCGGTCATGGCGAGGATAAAATAGGGATACAGGACAAGATACAAGATACAGAATATAGGGATAGGTAGCGTCTGTCTAGGTGATACTTACTTAAGTAGAGATTTAAGTATTGACTCTGGTGTTGGATTAAATATAGAATGTGTGTGGAGGTGAAAAATGAAGATAAATATTACCATACCCGCTGGTTTCTTAAAGAAAATAGACAGGACAGCCAAGGAGGAGCATCTAAGCCGAAGCGAGTTTTTAAGAAAAGCTGTTGAAGCATACTGGGAATCCCAAAGGACAAAGCAGGCCGAAAAGAAGCGAACTCAGAATATAAGGGGAGCCATGGAGATTCAAAGCCGTTTGCGCAAGAAAGCGGGTAAGTGGGATGGCGTAGCCGAGATTCGAAGGTGGAGAGAGGCACACTAATGTATACCTCCTCAACTCTTTTTGTAATCGATGCCTCGGTTGCGATCAAGTGGTTTTCCCATGTAAATGAAGTGGACATAGAACAGGCACTTAAACTGCAGGAACTTCATCTCCGGAAAGAATGCTTGCTCATCGCCCCGGATATTCTGGTTTACGAGATAATAAATGCTTTAAGGTATAATCCCAATTTTGAACAGGATGATACGAAACTTGCTCTTTTGAGTCTGCTAAAGATGGAACTTGAGCTAATAAAGCCAGATGAAGATTTACTCAAGAGGGCGATTGGATTAGCTTACAACAAAGACATCACTATTTACGATGCTTCTTATATTGCTTTAGCTCAAAAGAAAGGTTGCTTACTCATTACAGCCGATGGCAAATTTTTTACAAAGATTAGGGATTTGCCTCAGGTTATTTTG
>JBFMAG010000047.1 GCA_040755895.1 Actinomycetota bacterium
CGCTCTGGCTTACCAAGGTAATTTTGAAAAGGCGCTCTCCGAGTGGAAAAAGACTTTGGCCATAAATCCCGGAAAAGTTGACGCTTATTACAACATGGGGTGGGTCTTTGAGAGAATGGGTCTGCTCTCCGAGGCTAAAAAGTCATATCAAAAAGCTCTTGAGATAAATCCAGCTTATAAAGATGCCAAAAGAGCCCTTGAACGCCTGCAACATCGCTAACCTCCTTCCCGAAATCCCCTCAAGGTTGTAAGCTGCGATGTCACAATTTGACCCTAAAATATACACTCTAAACCTTCGGAATCAATAGTCCTCATTTAAAAGCCATGTTTGCAAAATACCATCTGATGTGGGTTTCCTTTACATTTCCAGCCCATTCTGATATCTTTGTGCATGCAATTTGTGAATGAATTCGCTTACTAATTGTTAAGCTCGCTCTTCTAGGGTGGGACAAATTAGGGGGTTCCAAAGGGGCGTGCCCCCTTCAGTCAGCCCCGACAGGTCGGGGTGAGAAGGGGAGGCAGGGAGTCCCGATAAAATCGGGACGACCGTCGGAAGAGGGAAAGCAAAGCTGTTCCCCCTCCGAGTTTACACCCAGACCTTCTTAGGGAGGAATCATGCTATCAAAGGAAACCCAAGCCCCAGATTCACCTGAGAAAGTCAGTCCCATACTTGTTGGCATAATTTTCCTTCTTCTCATTGCCATTTTGACATTGGGAGTAATCATAGTTAAATCAGTTTTCTTTGGATCCAAAGTCCCTCAAACTGCTGCGGAGCGGGATGTATTGAAGTACGAAGCGGAGGTGAAAGCCAATCCCAGGGACGCGGAAGCCCACACCAAGCTTGGATTCGCCTACTTTCGATTGGGGAAGAATGAAGAGGCCATAAAAGAGTTAAAGAGAGCCATCAAACTCGGCCCCAAATCCGCAACGCCCCATTATTATCTTGCCCTGGTCTATCAAGCACGGGGCGAGATTAAAAAAGCGATCGACGAGCTAAATCTGGTTGTCAAACTCGACCCTAGGCATGAGCTGGCTTACTTCTGTTTAGGAAAGATACATTTTGAACAAAAAGAATACGATAAAGCGGTTGAAGCTTTCAAGAAGAGTATCGAGATAAGCCCGGTGACTGCGGATACCCATTATTATTTGGGCATGACCTATGAGAGGATGAGACAGAAGGAATTGGCTATAAGGGAATATCAAGAGGTGCTGAAATACTTGCCGGATCACGAGAAAGCCAGGCGAGCTTTAAGAAGGTTGAAAGAGGGAAAGTGATGAGGGCAAAGCATGAAAAGTGGGTATATATTCTATGGGTAACCATAGTTTTAATTCCCTTGGTCATTGCAGCCATTTACTTGGGTTCTTTGAGGGGAAAGGCTTTACATGATAAGGCAGCTGAATATGGTGGAAAAGGGGGGAAGCTCTTCAGGGAGGGTAGGTTAAAGGAGGCTTCGGAAGCCTTTAAAAAGGCGTTGGAGCTCAATCCCAAGGACGCCGGAATACATTATCAATTGGCCATGACCTATGAAAACATGGGGAAGACAAACCTGGCAATCAAACATTATAAAAAGACCATCCAGTTGATGCCCAAGGCACCTGAACCGCACTATAATTTAGCCGCAATGTATAAATCCCGGAATGAATTGGACAAAGCCATCAAAGAACTAAAGATCGCCATCGATCTTAACCCCAAATTTATAGGTGCATACTTAACCCTGGCTGAGTGTCTTATCTTAAAGGAAAACCTCGACCAAGCCGAAAAATACTATAGAGAGGTCCTGTCGAGTGGTAAGCAAAAGTTTGATCTCGTCGAGGCACATAATGGGTTGGCGAAGATTCATATAAAGAGGGGGATGATCGACGCGGCGATAGTAGAGTGGAAAAAAACGCTGAAATTGGATCCGGAAAATGAAGAAGCACGACGGGGGATCAAAGAACATGGAGGGGATTAGAAAGGAGTTATTTAGATTTGAATCGCGAGCAATCCCAAAAAGCGCCTCAAGAGCGCGAAGCACCGAAGATAAGTACCATATTATTAATCTTATTGCTGGTCTTAGTCATGGCCTTTACCTTATATTTTCTTTTTGTTTTCCTGAGGAGACCACCGAAACCCGTTGCTCCACTTGCCGTCAAGTTATGCCTTTCATGCCATACCGAGTTAAAAGCGAAGCTAAAGCTGGATTACACGCATCTGATCTTTAAGCGGGGAGAATGCATCGTTTGCCACATTCCTCACAATAAAATCAAGAAAACAAAACTTAGAGCGGCGAGGAAAGAGCTTTGCCTTGGCTGTCATCAACCAATCGCTCAGAAGCTGGGCAAACTGTATACGCATCTTCCCGTGACCAAGGGCTTCTGTACCGACTGTCACGATCCCCACGCATCTTGCCATAGGTATATTTTGAGAGAGTCTTCCCAAAAGATTTGTACCGCTTGCCATCCCATATTTCGCGATCTTAAGTTGGCTCAGGTTCATCCACCTTATGAAAAAGGCTATTGCGCCGACTGCCACGATGCTCATGGCTCGGATCATAAAGTTATGCTGATCATGGCGCAAAATCCTTTATGCTTCATGTGTCACCCCACAATCGCTCCGGATATTTTAAAACCAGTTCAGCACCCACCATATTTCAATGGTGAATGCACTGAATGTCATCATCCTCACGCTTCGAACATTAAACCTCTACTTCTGGCTGCTGAGCCCGATGTTTGCTATTTCTGTCATGGGGATATCGCAGAAGAGGTGCAAAAGCCATCTCATCACCCCATTGGTCTCACAATTGTGTGCCACGATTGCCACTCCCCTCACGGTTCCTATTTTTCGAATCTCACGCTCGCCTCCGGCAATGACTTATGCTATTTATGCCATCCGGATATTGAGACAAATTATGTGACCTGTGCCCATAACTTCGTCAGCCAGAGAAGGAAAGAGGGTTTTTGCACGAATTGTCATATGGCCCATGGTTCTGACTTTGAGCCTTTATTACTTTACGAATCCATCACCCTTTGTAAATCCTGTCACCCCTTAGGTCCACATCGGTGGAGCGACCATCCCTATGGCAATGGCTATATGGATCCACGGAGGGAAACACGACTTACTTGTGCCAGTACCTGTCATAATCCCCATGGAACAGGTAGGGTGGCTATGGTTCGCTGGTACCCGGATGAGCTTTGTTTGATCTGTCATTCCTGGAGAGAACTACCTTAATGAAGTAGCGGCAGCGCGGGTCTGCCTGCCGGTAGGCAGGGGGCTCGTCCCCGCTAAAGATCTTTTGTGGGCGGATAAAACCCGCTCCTACACTTTGTCTCTCATAGGGATTTTGTCCCCTAGAAACAGACCTAAGGTCTGTTAAGTTTGTTAAGGTAACGTCTAAAGACCTGTTTGTACAATAGATTATTTTTGCTATAATTTCCCTAAATGTAGCGCGGGGGCTCGTCCCCTGCAAAGTGGTGCTTCAAATTCAATATTGGAGGAAGCATTGAAGAAGCGACATTTTTTAATCATCGTCCTCGTCATTTTGCTTTTGATTTTGGCTGCTCTTTTCTATCTTTACCTCACTCTCGTCCGTCCCTCTCAAAGGGTTGTAACTCCAGAAATAAAGGGAATCGAACATCTATTTTCCATATATGGATATGGAGATAAGCCCGATCAACTCCTTTCAAGACCCCATGGTGTAGCCGTGGATAGAAAAGGAAATATTTATATATCCGATCAGAAGAATGACCGGATTTTGGTCTTCGACGAGAAGGGGAAGTTCTTATTTAAGTTTGGGAAGAAGGGGGAAGGCCTTGGAGAGTTTACTGCTCCTATGGGCATAGCGGTGAGCCCCAAAGGGCGCATCTATGTCACGGATAGATTACAAAGCAAGGTCTTCATCTTCGATTCCAAGGGAAAATTCATCAAAGAATTCCGAGTAATGATGCCCTTAATTCCCAGAATTGCTCACAATAAGCTTTATCTTACCACTTATGGTCACGTCATAATCTATGATCTTGATGGTAATGAGCTGGCAAAATGGGGGAGGAGAGGGAGGGACAAAGGAGAGTTTGATTTTCCCAATGGAATTGCCATTGGGAAGGAAGGAAATGTCTACGTCTCCGACTCAAACAATTTGAGACTCCAGGCTCTCGATAAAGATGGTGAGGTCTTGTGGGTAGTTGGTAAACCTTCCAAGGATATCTGGGCTCTCGAGAGGCGTTTTGGTCTTCCAGCGGGACTTGCCATAGATGAGGATCAGAGACTTTATCTCGTAGATGCCTTCCATTATTCCATCAGGGTGTTGACGAATAAAGGCAAAGAGCTGGCAAATCTAGGTGGAGAGCTAGGGGACAAACCCGGGCAGTTTTACTACGCCGCGGATATCGCTTATGCCGGCGATGGTGTTTTTATAGTTTCTGATAAATATAACGATAGAGTTCAAGTGGTAAGGGTAACCGTTGAATAGTATTAACATTAGAAACAGACCTTTAGGTCTGTTAATAACGGGTCTAAGGCGGGAGTTCATCTCCCGCCAATTAATTTTCTAAAAAAGAAGGATTTAGCAGAGGGAAGTAGAATAAAATTATGCGACTAGGTTCACAATCATTTTGGGTATAATAATGTATAACCAGAGATTTAGAGATTCTAGAAAGGGGGTGCAAGGGTGAGAAAATTTATAGCATTGTTCGTGGCAATAGCCTTTGTGCTTACCATATCTGGTGTTGCCTGGGCAGCGGGCTACAATGTGCCTCTGCAATATACGAGAGCAACCGGTTA
>JBFMAG010000048.1 GCA_040755895.1 Actinomycetota bacterium
TATAGAATAAATAAAATTAATGGGAATTATAAAAATTACAGATATCGGATGGTGGTCTACTTATAAATAATAAAATGAGAGGGCAGGATCTGGCGGATCCCTGAACTTCCAAGAAGCTGAAGGCTACCTGGAACCTTTGCCCTCTCAAGATACTTATATCAGATTCGAAAGCAATGGGCAATTGGGTGATTTGAAAGCCTGGTTTGGGGGCAATGGTGCTGGGCACCCCGCGGGCTGCAAACCCGTTGGCTGGCTCTAACAAAGCTGGAGGAGGTTCGATTCCCCTTGCCCCCTTTTTGGGTAGGGAGTTGTTAGTCGGTAGTCGGGAGTGTAGATCGGTGAGCGACTTTTCGACAAGCGACTAGCGGTTGAGAAGAGAAAGTCGCTAATCGAAATTTTATAGATTGAGAGATCCATCGAGCCTTAAACGGTCACAAAGAGAAAGAGGTAGAAGCCATACTAAATTCCTATTTTCAGAGGATAAGCTGGTCAAGTTGAGCAATGGCGGTATCATGCACCCAGAAAATTTCCGAAAGGTGAAGGATATGATTAGGCAATATATTATTGACCATGGGAGAATCACCCTTCCCGAGGTTAAGGGTCTTCTGAAGAGTGGGCGTAGGGGAGCGATATCCGTCATGGAGCATCTGGATGCCGTAAAGTTCGGAATTAGGATAAAAAATAGAAGAATAATCTCATGAATTAATTAGCCTCTGGAGATAGAAGGGGCAATCTTTGATGTTATTTTGTATGAGTCTGTGGCATGTTTAAATATCAAGGGTTGCCTCTTTTGTTTTGCCTCTCTTCTGCAACATGTGCAAAAATTAAAAGGATTATATAATGGCTAAGGAGAATTAGAAACTAAATTTTTGCAGTTAGGACGAATCGATGCACTACAAGCTCAAAACCGATATTTTACTCAGCAAACCCAACTTATTGAAGGATATCAAGGCTCTTCTTTCTCCTTCCCTCCGAGGAGAAATCTCAAAGTACCGGAATTTGGCTCTCGGAGAGATTGCTGGTCGGGACAGTATAGCCGCCCTCATTAAAGCCGCCGCTCGAGATGATGTAGAAGCTATTTTGCCCACCCTTGTTTACACCGGCACTGAGTACGGGGATTGGAAAGCCCTGTATGCAAATGTCGACTTCGTCCGCGAGCAAATTGCGAGAGAATATCAGAAACCCCTTTTTGATCTGGTTATATTGGGCAATCCGGTCATGTGGTGGGCGCTAAATGGTCGATTTGCCTCCGTTCTCTTGGAGAAATTTGGCTTTTATTCCCCCTGTCCCGGTTGTCATCTATATATGCACCTGATAAGGGTTCCTTTGGCCAGGGAGTTGAACTGCACCAAAATCATTGGAGGAGAGAGGGAGAGTCATGGAGATAAGTTGAAGATCAATCAAATTCCCATGGCTCTAGATGCTTACACTGAACTACTGAATTTTGTGGATATTGAACTCATTTTGCCTCTTCGAAAGATATATTCCGATGAGGAAATTGAAACCTTTGTGGAAGTGGGGTGGAAAGCCGAGGAGAAACAGTTAAAATGCGTGTTTAGCTCGAATTATCGCTTCCTGGATGGTAGCGTCAAATGTGATGAGGATGCCATGAGAAAATATTTTAGCGAATTTGCCATTCCAGCCGGTAAGAAAATCTTGCAAGCCTGGCAGAAGGAAGAGAAAGTGGATTATGTAAAAATAGTAAGCAAAGTTTTGGAAGATATAGGAGATAGATAACTATATCATAGGAAAAAGGAGACTTCATGAAGGTCTTACTTATAATTCTGGATGGATTGGGAGATAGACCAGCACTGGAATTGGGTGGGAGGACACCACTGGAGGCAGCCAATACACCGAATATAGATAGATTAGCAGCTCAAGGTATAACGGGCCTCATGGATCCCATAGCTCCGGGTATTGCGCCGGGAAGTGATATGGCTCACTTCGTCATATTCGGATATTCCCTGAGTGACTTCCCCGGAAGAGGGGTCTTCGAGACCGTAGGGGAAGGATTGGAACTCAGTGACAAGGATGTTGTCTGTAGAGCCAGCTTTGCCTCGGTTAAGGAACAAGATGGTTACCTCCAGGTTGTGGATCGATGCATCGGAGTCGATGAGGAATGTTGCCAAGCATTGGCGAGGGAAATCTCGGAAAAAGAATTCTGCGGGATAAGATTCCATTTCGTCTACAACGGAAAAAGACAGGGAATCCTGTTCTTAAAGGGCGAAGTGAGCCCGAGCATTACCGATTCAGATCCATTTTGCGATGATATGCCGGTGATTAAGATTCAGCCCTTGGAAGGAGTGCAGGATAGAGGGAAAGCTGAACACACAGCCGATTGTCTCAATGAGTACCTTAGGTGGGTGTATCGAAAATTGGTCAATCATCCGGCCAATGCCTCGAGGGAAAAAGCCGAACTTCCACCGGTAAACTTCCTGCTAACGAAGTGGGCTGGCAGGAGGAGACCATTGATATCTTTCGATGAGAAATATGGGCTGAGGGGAACCACCATTGCCTCCGGTCCCATGTTCCGGGGACTTGCCAGCGAAATCGGGCTGACCTTTTTCGAAGTGAAACAAATCAAAGATGCTGAAGAGGACCTAAGAAATCGATTTAAAGTGGCGGAGAAGGCTTTCAAGGAAGCCTACGACTTCGTTCACATCCATACAAAAACCATCGATGATGCCGCTCACACAAAAGACCCCACCTTCAAAAAAAGCATCATCGAAGATGTGGATAAATCCTTTAATTACCTGTTTTCAAGCCAAAATCTCATCCAAAATAGTTTGATCATCGTCACTTCGGACCATAGCACGCCGAGTAGAGGAGAACTCATTCACTCTGGGGGGCCGGTACCAATCGCCATTGTGGGCGAGAATGTCCGTAGGGATGGAGTTGAAAAATTTAGCGAGTTGGCTTGTGCCCAGGGGGGATTAAGACGGATCCGAGGCACGGATTTGATGAATATCATCCTGGATCTAACTGATAGGGTTAAATACTACGGCACAAGACCAACGGCGAGGGATATACCCTATCATCCTCGAAAAGTTATTCCATTACGCCTATTTTCGGAGGGTGGCTTGTAGTCTCTTCGGTTTTAAAAGCAGGTCCAGGGCATCTTTGGGGTCCTTCACTATTACATCGGCTGATAGAAGAGCTTCGCGGGATAGCCCTTCTTCTCCAATAATCCCTATCCCCAGAGCAGCTTGCTTAAGCATCAATGAGTCGTTCGTGCCATTCCCTATGGTAATGGTCCTTTCGGGATCCAATTTTCTTAAGAACTCCGCTTTTTGCTCCGCCTCTCGCCGTCGATTAATTTGGTGGACTTCAACCTGTAGAATTTCTTTTATCTCATCCATTCTTCCCTGAGTCCCTGCGGTGAGAACGTAGATTTTGAGGAGTTTTGCCAGTTTTTTCACCCGTTCCACGACTTCCCCGGAGACCACACCATCCATGGCTATGGTGCCATTCATGTCTAGAATGAGACTTTCAATTTCAATTGCCCGTCTTCCCGGCATGGTTAACCTGATCATGCGTCCTCCTTGGAGAAAATACCGTGGGTAAAAATTCATCATCTACATGATGAATTCCTCCCAAAAACTGAGATTTTAGTCAGGTTTTAATTTCCGAGTCCAAAGATTTTCCCCTAAAATCCAAAGTATAACAAGGAATAAACCTTATTTTCATTTCCGTGTTTGCGCAAGCATGGAAATAATAATGGCTAATGGTTATCCGGTTCGAATTGAGGTGATGTCCTAAAATTCCTGTAAAAATGGAGAGGCTTCGGTTATCCTTTTAAGTTAAAGGAAAAACCAAGAAAGGAGGAAACCGAAGCCTATGAAAAAGGTACCACCATCAAAAAGAATCCGCAAG
>JBFMAG010000049.1 GCA_040755895.1 Actinomycetota bacterium
CTCGTAGAGTTTACCGAGCTCAATGGTCTGATGAATGGAGAGCTTAAACTGCGGCAAGTTAACTCCCCCAATGCACACAGTAGATTCACCTCCTTGAAATTTTACCTCGGGAGCCTCAAATGCAAATTCTCTCTAAAAACAAAAACCACGAAGTTGCTCGGCTTTCGAGCCGAATTTAGACCTTCGTGGTCTAAACTATTATAATAATATTATTCTATAAACTTTTGGGAAATCCTGCTTAAACTTATTTTTGTTGTTTTCCCCTTTCGGTGAGGATTACTTTATGTTCGAGTAATTTGATCTCTTTTACATCGGCTTCCACGAATTTTTGCTCACCGAAGAGATCCACCAGTAGCAATTTATCCTCTTCAGGCTTTATCGTGATCACATTTTCCATGAATTCCACGAGATTTCCCTCTTTTTCCATATATACCTTTGCTTCACACATCTTCTTTGACCTCCTGTGGTAGACCAAGTTTTTTCTTCAGCAAGGCTATGGCCTCGTCCATTAAATGTGGTAGGGGCAGGTGAGTGACTCCAATCAAGTCGATATGGGGGTGGCTTAAGGGTAGTAGAATCTTCTGGGCGGGCGAAGCAGCGATGGCCTCGGCCATGCCTGGAGTGAGCTCCCCCATCATAGAATTTGGGATCACCACCGATATCGATCCGATGATGATGTCGGCGTTGTTTGCGGAGAGCTTTACCGCATTTTCTCCCGTAGCACCTCGGTTGGCGCCGGCTTTCATCATATTGCTTGTGGCAATGGCATTTGTCCCCAAAACCACTATCTCAGCCCCAGGTACATTTTCCCGCAAGCGAGCGACTATCTGATGTCCAATGCTCCCACCCATTCCATCGATAACCACTATGGTCATGCTATCCTCCCATTTTCGATTAGTGATCAGCGACCAGCAACTTTTAAAAGACTAATTATGCCCTGGACATAATTCCAGAAGGGTGGCTCAAATCCTAAATTCAAAATCCCAAATCCCAAACAAATTCAAAATTAAAATTTTTGAAATCCTAATCCCTATTTCATTTTCTTTTTGAACCTTGGATTCCTTCGACTTTGCTCAGGAGATGTTTGCTCATTTAATATTGCTTAAATTTGGTGCTTTGTGCTTAGAATCTAAACCATTCCTTGTGCTTAAGGACAATGTTTTGGCAAAAAGAGCTTCTGTCGTAGCGATTTATGTCTAGCCTAAAAGACTAACCGAAAATCACTCGTTGAATATCGCTAGTCGTCTTTATTCGAGCCAGGGTGAAAGTTCATCGATAATTTTCTTTTTAGACAGAGCACCCACCAATTTTTTCTGCACTTCTCCGTTTTTAAATAGGATAAGGGTGGGGATGCTCAGGATATCATATTGTGCAGCTGTGTTTGGATTATCATCCACATTTAATTTGGTCACCTTTATTTTTCCTCCATACTCTCCAGCTATTTCATCAAGAATGGGCGCAATAATTCTACAAGGACCACACCAGGCAGCCCAGAAATCCACGAGGACAGGGATGTTCGATTTTAGAACCTCTTCTTTGAAATTATCGTCGTTTAAATCGATGACTTTCTCGCCCATATTAATCTCCTTTCCCAAGTTCAGTGGTTTGAAGATTCAGGTGAGCTTTGCTCGAGATATTTTTGAGCCGAAATTGCGGCGAGAGCACCTTCTCCTACAGCCGTCGTCACCTGTTTAAGAGGACTTTTCCTGACATCGCCCGCGGCGAATATACCCGCCACCGAAGTTTCGAGTTTCTCATCGGTTATTATGTATCCTTTTTCGTCGAGATGCAAAATATTTTTGACAAAATCGCTATTGGGGACGGTCCCGATGTAAACGAATATACCAGCAACTGGAATTTTTCTGAGCTCCCCGCTTATTTTATCCCGAACAATCACTCCTTCCACCTTAGTTCTTCCCAAAATTTCCGTTACATTTGAATTCCAGAGGAATTCTATCTTTGGATTCTTAAAGGCTCGGTCTTGCAGGATCTGGGTTGCCCTGAGTTTGTCACGACGGTGAACCACAATAACTTTTGAAGCAAATTTTGATAGAAGCAGAGCTTCTTCAACGGCTGCATCTCCACCACCGACCACCAAAATGATCTTATCTTTAAAAAGAGGTCCGTCGCAAGTGGCACAATAAGAGACCCCTTTACCTTGGAGTTCTTTTTCTCTTGGAATGTTGAGTCTTGCAGGATGAGCTCCCGTGGCTATTATTATCGCCTTTGTGAGATAATCACCGCTACTCGTGATGACCTTTTTTAATCCATTCTGTTTCTCGATGGAAATTGCCTCACAGGGTAGTGCTATGTCCAATCCGAAGTCTTGTGTCTGCTCCTCCATCAGTTGCGCGAGCTTAAGACCGGAAATTCCCTTGGGAAATCCCGGATAGTTCTCGATGAGGTCCGTGGTTAAAGCCTGTCCCCCCAATGTTTCCTTCTCGATGAGCAGTGTTTTAACCATCGATCTGGCCATGTAGATACCCGAAGTCAGACCGGCGGGGCCTCCTCCAATTATCATGGCGTCGTAAATTTCTTTATTCAAATTCCTCATCCAATTCCTTCATCTTAAATTTTGAATTGAAATACGCTCATCCAGATT
>JBFMAG010000050.1 GCA_040755895.1 Actinomycetota bacterium
ATAGATGCCCACCAGCCAACCATTTTTGATTTCTTCATCCATCCCCAGTTTTGTGATCTCTTTTAATTTGATCCGCTGGTCCAATTTCTTCGAATGAACCTCGCCTCCCGTTATCTTTTCTATATATAACACCCTTCCATCGGCAGGGGAGATGATTACGCCATCCTTCCTAGGGGGGATCCTCAAGGGGTCTCTATAGAACCACACCTTCCTCAAATAGAAGTAAGCTCCAAAGATTAAGATCAAGAGAAAAAGAACAGACGAAATGATCCAATTCGAAACACGCATTTTAGAAATCACCCCGCCCATAACCATTTAACCATTAACCCGGTTTTACCATTCCCTCCATACCTTCCAAAGGCAATAGGGTAACTTCGGTATGTAATAACCCAAAAACCCGGCGCAAATTTTGAGCGGACTTTCCCAAGACGAGTCTCCATGTTCCATCTCTGGAAGGGGTTTAGATTCGAAAATGCCAGTTCTATAAGCGTTGTCTAAAGCTGAGTAGGTTCTCAATAGACCATTCCGTTCGAAATAGCTCTCTACTTGATCTGAAGGGGTATTTAAAAACAATTCTTTGGGTACATGATGGAGCTCTACCAACTCATCGTAAATCTCATCCAGAGATTCATCATATCCATGTACAGCGATTTGAAATCTAAGCTCATTATATCGGGTGATATCAAACTCGAAAATCCTTTCGGAATCGACTATGGCCTTTATCGCTCTAACCAGCGTTCGGATTCTCCCTAAATCCCAAATGGGGTCAAATACTCTGATCTCTATGGTGCCCAGTCTTTTAGCCAAAATTATATCCTGAAATCTATATTCCCAATCCGATCTTAAGCGGCCTATGGCAAAAGATTTAGCAATTCTAAAGGATTGACCGAAATATTTTCCCCCGGCATAGGGAGAATTGACCGTGAGGAGGGTGAGTAGAGGGAGAAAATGGACGAGATTTTTGTAAACACGCTGTTGGTCCTTCACACCACCGATGTGAATTTGCAAGGCACAAGTGTTGGTAGGAGCTTCGTAGTTTATGAGATGACCCAGAGGGACTATTAAGCCCTCACACATGTCCATCAAATCTTTTCTGCGAGAAGCAAGGTCTTCGATGAGGGAGTCCATATCCTGATGCATGAAGGTGCTGATCTCTATTCCGCTCATCAGACCCTGTTTTATATCCCTTCCCCGAGCGAAATTAGAAGCGGTGTGGGAGTAATAGAATCGGGGATTTTTCCAAAGCAGCTTAGCCAGATAATAAAGGGATCTAAGGGTTGGTTTTTCCGGCTCCACAATGAAAACTTCTTCTTCGATACCGAAGATCGCTTTTTCCATGGCCTTACCTCACGTCACGCACTTTAAACTCGTCCACCTATCCTCAATTCAGCTCTTCCTCGGTTATTATCTTGATTCCCTCCCTCTTCAGCAAGGAAGCGGTCACGCCATTCCCCTTCCTTAAATTATTGGTGAAAGTACCATCGTAAATTCGTCCAAAGCCACAAGAGGGACTTCTCGCCTTAAGGACAGCCGCCCTTGCCCCTATCAATTTTGCCAATTTAAGAACTTCGTGAGCTCCTTTTATGCACTGAGAGGTCACATCCTCACCCTCTTTGGTGAAAACACCGGTTCTTCCACCGAGAACATCCTCTCCACTTCCATCCCGAATTTCCATGGGTAAGCGCGGTGTGGGAAGTCCCCCCAACTGTTCAGGGCAAACGGGTATGGCCTTGCCCTGCCTGACCAGTCTTTGCACCTTCTCCAGAAGCTTGTTTTTCCCATCGTATCTACAATTTATGCCCACCAAACAGGCACTCACTATGTATCGCCCCTCAACCCTCGTCTTTCCCTGAATGGTGAACGATGAACGATGAACGCTCATCTATGCCTCCCAATACACCCTGCTCAGCCCTTCAATCTTGGAAAGCCTTTTTGTGACCTCTTCAGAATGCATACTCGAAGGTACATCGACAACCAACTTAATGGTGCAAGTCTTCCGCTCTTCATCGCACTCCAAATCGACATCCTTTATATTCACCCCCAGCTCGCCCAGAGTGGAGCCAACCTTTCCCAGCTGTCCGGGTCGATCCTCCGAGATCATGGTCAAAACTCGCCGACCCCCTAGGATTCGCAACTCAACTTCCTTAAAGACGGAGAGAACGATGAGTATCAAAGCGGTGGCCGCCAAAGCTGGAACATAAAAACCAATCCCCACAGCCAGTCCTATTGCCGCTACCCCCCAGACGCTTGCCGCCGTCGTTAACCCCCGCACTATGCTGCCTTGTTGAATAATGGCACCCGCTCCCAAGAAGCCGATGCCCACGACGACCGCCGCGGCGATTCGGCTTATGTCCACATATGGCTTCCCGGAAAAGGGATAAACCGATACCAGCATAAATAAGGCTGAGGCCATACAAACCAAAACGTGGGTGCGCAAACCAGCTGGCTTCTCAGCTTTCTCTCGCTGGTAGCCTATGATTCCACCGAGGAAGGTGGCCAGAACTAACCTTATAATAACCTCCACAATCCCAATCATTTATGATGCCCCCTTTAAACACCGAACATACGAGTCAGGAGAATTTTAACTGTCCCATGACCCATGTCCCCGACCCATGACTTATGACTCCATCAAACTTGCCGCGTAACTATGATACAACACTTCAACCGTTAATCTCCATTCCAATTTAATTGGAAAAAATTCTCCAACCTTCCATGGATTCCTGTATAAATACTTCAGCCGCCGCTCGGGTCTCGCCTCGCTACAAAACTCTGAGAATGCTTAAGAAGTTTTCATGGGCGAGGCTCCGACACTTTCTTAAGCACTTACCCCTCCCTCGAATGTCCGTTAAACCAAGCTCGTTAATAGTCAAAGTTAAATCATAGGGGAATCTTCGCAAAAAAGTTCGGTTATCTTCAAATTTGGGTTGAAATT
>JBFMAG010000051.1 GCA_040755895.1 Actinomycetota bacterium
TTACTTTCCTTGTAAGATCAAACTTGGATAAGAGAGCGCGGACCTCGTTGTAAATAATCTCCTGGGAATCCACCGGTTCAGGTAAGGTGTGAGACCTTGTATGGGTGGAAAAGTCGCTGTACCTTATCTTCACGGTGATCGTCCTCCCTCGATAATCCGCATGGCGCAGATCCTTGACGAGGAATTTCACAAATCGGGATAGAGTATCTCTTATTAAATTCAAATCGGTCGTGTCTACTTGAAAAGTCGTTTCTCTGCCCATCGATTTTGGCTCGTGAAAGGCAATAACAGGGGTTTCGTCCATACCCCGAGCATGATTGTAAAGCATCCGCCCATAGACCTTACCGAAGGTCTCTTGAAGAGTCTTTAATGGTACCTTCGCGAGATCGCCAATCGTGCTTATCCCCATGTCTTTAAGACGAATTTCCGTTTTCCTCCCCACACCCCACAAGGTGAACACCGGAAGCGGTGACAGAACCCTTTGAACCCTTTTTCCCCCAATCGATGTGAGACCATCCGGCTTGTTTAACCCCGAGGCTATCTTGGCTAAAAGTTTATTGGGGGCAACACCCACCGAGGCGGTTAAGCCCAGCTCCTCTGTAATCCTCCTTTTGATCTCCCTGGCGATATCCACTGGATTCCTTTCACTTTCGGTCACATCGAGGAATGCTTCATCCAGACCCAGGGATTCCACCAAAGAGGTATAATCTCTCAATATCTTCATCAGTCTTTGAGATACTTCAGAGTATTTTTTGAAATCTACCGGAAGAAAGATGGCGTGAGGACACTTCCGGTAGGCAAACTTTAGAGGCATAGCGGATTTTATGCCATACTTACGGGCTTCATAGGATGCGGTGGAAACGACCCCTCTTTTATGAGGATCGCCGTTTCCTCCCACGACCACGGGTTTTCCCTTATACTCTGGATGCCTCTGTTGCTCGATGGCAGCGAAGAAGGCATCCATATCAACGTGGATTATCGCTCGCCTGGACACAATATTTGCTCTTATTTTACTTCCTGGGCAATCCAATCCAGGAAATCGGGATTGCCCTCGGAAATATCGAAAGAAAGGGTCGCTGGAACCTCATAACTGTGTACTTTTTTGACCTCTGAGATTACTTCCTTCACCAATCTCGTTTTCGTCTTGGCGAAGATGAGTACCTCTTCATCTTCGCAAATTTTGCCTTGCCACCAATAGAAAGATTCAATCCTTGGAACGATGTTGGCGCAGGCAACCAACCTTTTCCTTACGAGTGTCCGAGCTATCCTCCTCGCTTCATCGATATTCGCCGCGGTTATGTAAATGAGGGAAAAAGCCATCTCAACCCTCCTTTAGGCTTTAAGATATGCTTAAGTCCTTCAGGAATTTGAAGCTCTCGAGGAGCTCCGCGCGAGAAACCTTTGGATGAACCTCTATAACCTTGATGGTCTCCTCCTTCAAATACGATTCAATCAAGGAAAAATCCACATCGCCCGTTCCCGGTGCAAAGTGATCCTCTCTCCCCTTAGCATCATGCAGGTGCATCCCCACTATGTTGGAGGCATAACCATCCAAAAAATCCTTCTGGCTGGTGAATCCGACACACTCCAGATTGTGAGCGTGACCGACATCGTGCCAATATGCAACGGGAGCTCCCTCAAATTCCTTCAAGATGAGCCCTATTTCCTCGTGGGAGGGAATCTCATGGTAATGGTAGCGAGTCTCAACGCCTAAGATAACACCGAGTTTCTCCGCCACTGGAACCAACTTATCCAGGCTTAAAAGAGCTCGATCGAAATACTTTTGGACTTTTCTCCTCCTCTCACCCTTCAACTCCTCCCTCAGCTCGTGAGCTTCATCGATATCTCCCTTTCCCTCGTCGTGGAGCTCGTACAGATGATCCAGATTCGCTTTCAAAGGAATATTCCCCAAGTGAAGGATGACCACCTTCGTCTCGAGTTCAGAAGCATATCGAATCGTCCTTAAGGTGTATTCCACAGCGAGTTCTCGTTCCTTATCGTCATCCGAGGTAAAAAAGAATGCGTCTCCGCTTCCCCTCTCTAGGATATCGGGAACGGGAAAGAAATTATGGATGCTCACCACAACTAACCCTTCTTTCTTGAGTAGAGGGCGTAGTTCGGAGAAAAGATGAGGGGTAATGTGATACTCAAGTTCAATCGCATGCGTCTCAAGGGAAAGTAATTCCCCCATCATTTCTTCACCGCTTTTTACCCTGCGTGAAAGCCAACTCGTGGAGATACCAAGCATCTTTCCATCTTCACTTGACAGATCTAAAGACCTGTTTCTACGGAATTGGTTCTTTGCTCTTGCATTTAGAAAGTAAAACAGACCTGCCTGCCGGCAGGCACGGCCTTTAGGTCTATTATCACGCTTTAAAGAGCAACCAATTCCCCTTCCCCTTCTTGCGCATGAGGATCAGCACGAATTTTCCACTCAGGCGTTTTCCCTTAAGGATAAATTCGAGGCGATCGGGTTTCCTTTCAATGAGCTCATATTCTCCCGAGTCCCAAATCTCAACGGTCCCCGCCCCGTATTCTCCGGGAGGGATGATTCCCTGGAAATCTAGGTAGTCAACGGGATGAACCTCGACCTCAACTGCCAGATATTTGATGCCCCGTTTAGTGGGAATCCCCTTCGGCACAGCCCAGGACTTCAGGACACCATCCATCTCCAGACGAAAATCGTAATGGAGGCGAGTAGCTTGGTGCTTTTGCACCACGAATCGGTTAAGACCAGTCTCCTTCACCTCTCCTCTCGGTTCGGGAGTCTTCTCAAATTTTCGCTTTTCCCAGTATTTCTCCAGTTTCATATCCACTCCTCATTTAACAGGTCTTCCTACGGATCCGTCTGGAAAAGACTTGTTTCTACAGAAAATTGGGTCTAAAGACCTGTTGCTACTAGAAATATGATTAAACTATAGCTATATCTTCTCTTCTAAAGATGAGAATGGATGCGATAAGACAAAGGAGGCTTAGCCCAAGAAAAAGCAGAGCATCTGACCAAGGGATATTCCCCGTCTTTAAAGCTTCCATGGAGTTGTAATACTTAAAAATGGAAAGAAAACGAAAATCCTTTAAGGTTTCGCTCAAATCAGCCAAAGCGTTTAAAAGATGGGAGGCAATAAGGAAAGCTACAGAAAGAATAACCACCCGACCTCTTTCTTTAAGAATTACAGATAGAAATAGAGAAAATGCTGCAATAAAAGCAAAAAACAGAAAACCCAAAAAACCAACCGCAAGAAGCCCTTCAGTTTTAATTTCAACGTCGTAAAAGAGAGCGAGTAGCCCGGTGCTTCCAATGGTAACAAAGGTTAAAATGGCGAGATAAAAAAGACAAGCCAAAAACTTGCCCAAAATGATTTTGGTCCGCGAAATCGGTTGCGCCAGCAAAATCTCAATCGTGCCATCCGCGATCTCTTTGCCCACGATGGCGGTGGCAAAAGCAATCACATAGCCCCCAACGATGATGATCCACCAGAGAGCAAGAAAATATGCCGAAAGATAGCCCTCAACCGTCATGATGTCCTTTATAGGGATTCCCCATCCCCCGCAAGGCTCATAAACCCTTGCGGGTAGAGTTCAAGCATCTTCTCAAACTCTGGAGTGAAAAGGGTAGCTGGTATGAGAGCAATAATCAACCAAACGTAAAGAAAAAGAGATAACGCAAATATGAGCGTGCTTAGCCGGCGCTCTTTTAGAACTCTTTTAAATAAATTAAGCACTTTCCTCCTCGCTGTAAAATTCCATGAAGACTTCCTCTAAGCCCGCATGGGCAAAAACTAAATCTTTGACCTTAAAAGTCGCGATTTTCTTTACCAAGGAATCAATCTCTCCCCTTACAGTCATCCTAAGAGTACGATCAGGAATCTCAACGAGGGTCACGCCATCAAGAGCAAAGGCTTTTGGTCGACGTAGTCATGGGAGTATTCCTTTATTCGCCTCGAAAGATCCAGGTCAAACCGATCAATTAGTTCATCCCTCAGTCGAGGTGGCACCTCGAGCTTGAACGCAGCAAAATAATCAAGGAGTTCTTTCCCAGTCACCTTAGGGTAAAGATGAACCTCCCGGGGATATAGCCTATCTCTTTTCTGATGGCCACCGAATCCTTGACGATATCACACCCAAAAATTCTCCCCGATCCCCTTGTGGGGAAGATGATTCCCAGAAGAAGAGGATGGTCGTGGTCTTGCCGCGCCGTTTGGTCCCAGGTAACCGAAGATTTCCCCTTTTTGAGTGGAGAGATTTAAATCTTCGATTCCTCGCGTTTTGCCATAGTATTTGGTTAAACCTCAGTCTCGATGAAAACTTCTGAAGAAATCTTTTGTCTCATCATACCTTAACTCCGATTTCGATATAACTATCAACAGGTTAAAGACCTGTTTCTACGAATTGGAACTAAAAAATGTAGTCTGTTATTATGCCTATCCTTGAATCAACTCCCTTAATTTTAAGGCATTATAAATGGCAAAGCCATAGGCGTCATTATTGAAATAAGCGTAAATATATCTCCCCTCATCGAGCCATTTTTTCGCTTTAGAAGACCAGTCTTTAAGCTCGTCATCGGAGTAATTGGAGCCATAGAGGATTTCCCCGCCATGGAAACGCAGATAGACGAAGTCCGCGGTGGAGATTTCCACAAAGGGCCAGCGATTTGAGTGGGCAACGCAGAGAGAAAAATTGTACTTTGAAAGTAATTCGTAGATTTCATCACAGAACCAGCTCTTATGGCGGAACTCGAATGCATGGCGGGTATTTCGAGCAATCTCATTTTGGGCAAGCAATTCGCAAAATTTCTCCAATCTTTTCCTATCCATGTGCAGTCCCGGTGGGAGCTGCCATAAAACGATCCCAAGTTTCTCTTTTAGACCGCTGGCGTTGTCGAAGAATAGCTTCAGGGGATCCTCGCAACCAGCTAATTTCTTGACGTGAGTAATGAAACGACTGCCCTTAACGGCAAAGATGAAATTATTGGGTGTGCGATTGCGCCACCCTTCAAAGACATTCCTCCTTGGAAGGCGGTAAAAGGAAACGTTTAATTCCACTGTGTCAAAATGTTGAGCGTAAAATTCGAGCCACCTTCTCGGAGGGACATCGGGAGGATAAAAAACACCATTCCACCAATGTAGATAATTGTAACCGCTCGTGCCCACGAATACTCTAGCCATCTGCCACTCCCGAATTTGATGCGAAGGAACTTTGATATTTCAATTATATGCTATAATCTTCATGGTGAAAATGAAACTAAAAGCTCACAAGGAAATCAAAGATACTTGTCGGAAATTTCAAGTTTCTTGCCTCATCCTTTTTGGCTCAAGGGCAA
>JBFMAG010000052.1 GCA_040755895.1 Actinomycetota bacterium
TTTTGTCGCTATCTCCAGTGGCCCTTAGGGAGTGTGTAATTGCTTTGAAATCCAACTTCAGCAAGAGGGAGAGAAGAAGTTTTGCCAAAATTCCGGAAATCCTCGAAGTACCTAACCTCATTGCCATTCAGCGTGAATCTTTCGATTGGTTATTCCAGAAAGGATTAGCCGAAGTTTTTCGAGACATCTCCCCCATTGAAGATTTCACCGGTAATCTTGCCATAGAATTCGGCTCTTACGAATTTGGCAAGCCGAAGTATTCCGTCAGTGAATGCAAAGAGAAGGACATGACTTACTCCGCACCCCTATTCGTCACCGCTCGTCTCATAAATAAAGAAACGGGGGAGATAAGGGAACAGCAGGTCTTCATGGGAGATTTCCCACTTATGACTGGAAAAGGGACCTTTGTTATCAATGGTACGGAGAGGGTTGTTGTCAGTCAGCTTGTGCGATCCCCCGGTTTATATTTTGCTCGCGAAATCGACAGGCAGAGTGATAGAGTCTACCATACCTGTAAGATTATTCCCAGCCGGGGTGCTTGGCTCGAATTTGAGATCGAGAAGCGAGATGTAATTACGGTACGGATTGACCGCAAGCGAAAGATACCCATTACCATCCTTTTGAAGGCTCTGGGTCTTGGGGAGAACAAGGATCTCTTGAAGCTTTTCAATAGAGTCACCCCGATTAAGAGGACTTTGGAGAGGGATTTCACCGATTCTCAGCAGCAAGCCTTGGTTGAAATTTACAAGAGATTGAGACCCGGTGAGCCACCAACCGTTGAAAGCGCCAAAACTTTCATCGAGACTCTTTTCTTCAATCCCCACAGATATGATTTGGCAAAGGTTGGTCGGTATAAGCTCAATAAGAAATTGGGATTGGATATCCCCTTGGATGTCACGGTTCTCACCAGAGAGGATATCTTGGAGACAGTGAGGTATCTCATTCGTCTTCATTACGATGGCATGGGGGAAACGGATGATATCGATCACTTTGGAAATCGTCGAGTACGTCATGTGGGAGAGCTCATCCAGAATCAATTCCGCATCGGTTTGGCCAGAATGGAAAGGGTCGTTCGAGAACGAATGACCACCCAGGATGTGGAGACAATAACGCCTCAAACTTTGATCAATATTCGACCCATTGTTGCCGCCCTCAAGGAGTTCTTCGGTAGCAGCCAGCTCTCCCAATTCATGGATCAAACTAATCCCCTTGCTGGTTTGACTCATAAGAGGCGTCTCTCTGCTCTTGGTCCAGGAGGACTTTCCCGAGAGCGAGCCGGCTTTGAGGTAAGAGATGTCCACCCCTCCCATTATGGAAGGATGTGCCCCATAGAGACTCCTGAGGGTCCAAACATCGGTCTCATAGGTTCTCTTTCCACCTATGCGCGAGTTAACGAATTCGGCTTCATAGAGACCCCCTATCGGAAGGTTGTAAAGGGTAAGGTAACAGATGAAATTGTTTACCTCACCGCAGACGAGGAATATAAATATGTCATTGCTCAAGCAAATGCACTTTATGATAAAAAGACTGGTAAATTTCTACAGGATAAGATCTTGGCACGGATTGGGGAGGAGGTTGAGACCGTCGAACCTGAGAAAGTTGACTTCATGGATGTTTCACCAAAGCAGATCGTAAGTGTCGCCGCTGCCCTCATCCCCTTCCTTGAACACGATGATGCCAATAGAGCATTGATGGGAGCGAACATGCAGCGGCAAGCGGTTCCCCTAATCCGTACGGAAGCTCCCCTGGTGGGAACGGGTATGGAACATCGAGCGGTGAGAGACACTGGCGAGATCGTCCTGGCTAAAAGGGATGGAGGGGTAAAAACCGTATGTGCCGACTGCATCGAAATTGAGGTCGAAGACGGAGGCATCGATACTTATAAGCTTCAGAAGTTTAGAAGGTCGAACCAGGGGACCTGCATTAATCATAAGCCCATAGTAAATGAGGGCGATTATGTGGAGGCGGGACAGGTTCTCGCCGATGGACCCTGTACCGATAGAGGAGAGCTCGCGCTGGGTCGCAATCTTTTGGTTGCCTTCATGCCCTGGGAAGGTTATAACTACGAGGATGCCATCATCATTAGCGAAAGATTGGTGAAGAAGGATATTCTCACCTCCGTTCACATCGAAGAATACGAAGTGGATGCCCGTGACACTAAATTGGGTCCCGAGGAGATAACCAGAGACATTCCAAATGTGGGAGAAGAAGTTCTTAAAGATCTCGATGAAAGAGGCATTGTTCGCCTTGGAGCGGAGGTTTGTCCCGGAGATATTCTGGTGGGAAAGGTTACCCCGAAGGGCGAAACGGAGCTCACTGCGGAAGAGCGCCTCTTGAGAGCAATTTTCGGTGAGAAAGCCAGGGAGGTTAGGGATACTTCACTTAAGGTTCCTCACGGAGAAGGTGGAAGGGTAATAGATGTGAGGCTCTTCTCCAGAGATGCGGGGGACGAGCTTCCTCCAGGGGTGAACCAGTTAGTTAGGGTTTACGTCGCTCAAAGGAGGAAGATAGCTGAGGGAGATAAGCTCGCGGGAAGGCACGGGAATAAAGGTGTCATATCGAAGATCGTACCCGAGGAGGATATGCCTTTCCTAGCGGACGGGACTCCTGTGGATATCGTCCTCAATCCTCTTGGGGTTCCCTCCCGAATGAACATCGGTCAGATATTGGAGACCCATCTCGGTTGGGCTGCGAAGGTGGGCTGGAGCGATAACGGTGAACCCACAAACGGACCGGTTTTCGTGGTCTCCCCCGTCTTCGATGGTGCGAATGAGAAGGAAATCAAAGAAGCTCTGTGCAAAGCTGGGCTCCCCGAATCCGGAAAGACCATACTCTACAATGGAAAAACCGGGGAACCCTTCAATCAACCCATAACCGTGGGCTATATTTACATGATGAAATTATTACATCTGGTTGACGACAAGATACATGCTCGATCCACCGGTCCTTATTCCCTGGTCACCCAGCAACCCCTCGGTGGAAAAGCACAGTTTGGTGGCCAACGCTTTGGAGAGATGGAGGTATGGGCATTAGAAGCTTATGGAGCGGCCTATACGCTCCAGGAACTCCTCACTGTGAAGTCCGACGACGTATTGGGTAGAGTCAAAACTTACGAAGCGATCGTCAAGGGAGAAAATATCCCGGAGCCCGGCATTCCGGAATCCTTCAAGGTTTTAGTCAAGGAGATGCAAAGTTTGGCTCTCGATGTCGAAGTACTCTCGGATGAAGGTAAGGAAATCGAACTCAAGGAGAAGGAGGAGGATGTCTTCAAGACCGCTGAGGAGCTGGGAATCGACCTACGTGGTGAGCCCGAGCCCGAAGCTGAGGAATCTTTAAAGACCTTAGAATCGACATCCGAATCCAAGAAGGAATCCCCGACGGGTCCATAGGACCGTGCCGCCAGCAGGCAGGGGATTAGGGAGGTATAACCCTTGTTAGAGGTAAATGATTTTGACGCCCTCAAAATTGGATTGGCTTCTCCCGAGCAAATCAGATCCTGGTCCAATGGAGAGGTCAAAAAACCGGAGACTATAAACTACAGGACGCTGAAACCGGAGAAGGACGGACTCTTCTGCGAAAAGATCTTTGGTCCCACCAGAGATTGGGAATGTTATTGCGGCAAATACAAGAGGATCCGCTTCAAGGGGATTATCTGCGAACGTTGTGGCGTTGAGGTCACTAGAGCCAAGGTGAGAAGGGAGCGCATGGGGCACATCGAACTCGCCGCTCCGGTCTCCCACATCTGGTACGTCAAAGGTGTTCCCTCTCGCATGGGATATCTATTGGATATCAGTCCCAAGGATCTAGAGAAGGTAATCTATTTCGCCTCTCACATCATCACCTTTATCGATGAGAAGCGCAGAGAGCAGGATTTACCGATGTTAAAAGAGGAGCTTGAAAAGGAGATAGAGGAGCTTAAGCACGAACTGGGTAAGGAAATCAAGCGATTGGAAGCTGGGAAGAAAAGGAAGATAAAGATCCTAAAAGGAGAAATAGAGCCGGAGGAAAGAGAAGTCGTTGAGGTCAGCGCCAATCCTTCTCTCGAGGTTGAGATCAGGAAGCTCGAAAGCCAAACCAACCATGAAATCAAAGAGCTTCAAAATGAAATGGCACAGAAAATTCAATGGTTAAATCGTGTCTTTGAAACCTTTAAGAATCTGGAATGCAAGCAACTGATCTCCGATGAACAGCTCTTCAGAGGTTTGAGGGCTCGGTATGGAGAATACTTCCATGGAAGCATGGGAGCGGAAGCCATCAAAGAACTTTTAGCGAATTTGGGCTTAGACCAGGAAGCTAAGCTACTCAGGAGGATCATAAAGAAATCCCGTGGACAAAAAAGAAATCGTGCGATAAAGCGGTTGAAGGTGGTAGCTGCCTTTAAAGAATCGGGGAATAAACCCGATTGGATGATTCTGGAAGCTATCCCGGTCATTCCTCCAGACCTTCGGCCTATGGTTCAGCTTGATGGTGGAAGATTTGCTACCTCCGATCTGAATGACCTCTATCGAAGGGTTGTAAACCGCAATAATAGACTGAAGCGCCTGCTCGATCTCGGAGCACCTGAGATCATAGTCAATAATGAAAAGCGGATGTTACAAGAAGCCGTGGATGCCCTGTTCGACAATGGTAGAAGAGGTCGTCCGGTTACTGGTCCTGGGAATAGACCCTTGAAGTCCTTAAGCGACATGCTCAAAGGGAAGCAGGGGAGATTCCGTCAAAATCTCTTGGGTAAGAGGGTGGACTACTCCGGGAGATCGGTTATAGTCATTGGCCCTGAATTGAAGATTCATCAATGTGGACTTCCTAAGGTAATGGCCTTAGAGTTGTTCAAACCCTTCGTTATGAAGAGATTGGTGGATTTGGGTCATGCTCAGAATATCAAGAGCGCCAAGCGCATGGTGGAAAGGGCCAAATCCGTGGTCTGGGATGTATTAGAAGAGGTGATTGGGGACCACCCCGTGCTTCTTAATCGAGCTCCAACGCTTCATAGATTGGGTATACAAGCCTTTGAACCCGTTCTCGTTGAGGGCAAGGCCATTCAAATCCACCCGCTCGTGTGCACGGCTTTCAATGCAGACTTCGATGGTGATCAGATGGCGGTGCACCTATCATTATCTGCGGAAGCCCAGGCCGAAGCGAGAATCCTGATGCTTTCCACAAACAATATCCTTTCCCCAGCTCATGGCAGACCTTTGGCTACCCCAACCCAGGACATGGTCCTCGGTTGTTACTACCTCACCGCTGAAGAAGATGGCTGTAAGGGCGAGGGCAAGATATTTAATAGTAGCGAGGAAGCCATCTTCGCCTACGAGCATGGTGAGGTGGACCTTCACGCCAAGGTTAAGCTTCGTATGAATGGTAAATCCCACGGATCTGCAAGACTCATCGATACCACAGTGGGGAGAATCATTTTTAACGATGCTCTTCCCGACGATTATCCCTTTGTAAATTGTGAGATTGGCAAGAAAGAGTTGGCCGATATAGTCGAGAGATGCTGCGAGATATACGATACGGTGAACACGGCTGAAATCCTGGACAGCATCAAGGCTTTGGGATTCTACCATGCCACAAGGGCTGGAGTCACCATCGGCATCGACGACATTCAGGTTCCCGAAGAAAAACGGAAAATTTTGGATGCTCCCGAGGAAGCGGTGGAGAAGATCGAAAAACAATATCGGAGAGGACTCATCACCAAGGATGAACGCCATCAGAGGATAGTCGATATTTGGACCAAGGCTACGGATGATGTCACCGAAGCCATGGAGAGGAACTTCAGCAAGTTCAATCCCATTTACATGATGGCAACTTCCGGAGCCCGAGGGAATATAAAGCAAATAAGGCAGCTGGCTGGAATGCGAGGTCTGGTTGCCAATCCCAGAGGAGATATCATCGACAGACCCATTAAGACTAATTTCCGTGAGGGTCTAACGGTATTAGAGTACTTCATCTCCACTCATGGTGCTCGAAAGGGATTGGCGGATACTGCCTTAAGAACCGCGGACTCTGGATATCTCACCCGCCGGTTGGTGGATGTTGCTCAGGAGATCATAGTAAGAGAAGAAGACTGCAAGACTAAGGAAGGAATCCCGGTGAGCAGCCTCAATGAGGAGGGAGAACTCAACTACAGCCTTGTGGGAAGAGTGGCTCTCGAATCAATAACCGATCCCGTGAGCAAAGAAGTTATCGTTGAAGCCAATCAGGAGATTAAGAAATCGGATGTTCAAAAATTCATAGACGCTGGCATTCAGAGCGTTATGACCAGATCGGTGATGACTTGCAGATCAAAATATGGAGTCTGTCGTCTCTGTTATGGATGGAGCTTAGCCCATCGGAAGATGGTTGATATCGGGGAAGCTGTGGGGATAATTGCCGCTCAGTCCATTGGCGAGCCCGGAACCCAGCTCACCATGCGTACCTTCCACACCGGTGGTGTAGCTGGAGAGGATATTACCCATGGTCTCCCACGTGTCGTTGAGCTCTTTGAAGCCCGAAAACCTAAAGGACAAGCACAGATTGCTGAGGTAAGCGGGGTAGTCGAAGTTAAGGAAACTGGTAAGCATAGGAAGATAATCATACACACTAAAGATGGTAAGGAAAAGCTCTACCAAGTTTCGAGAAGAGCACGTCTTAAGGTTGCCAATGGCGATAAGATAAAGGCCGGAGATCAGTTAACGGAAGGCTCCCTCAATCCTCATGACATTTTGAGAGTAAAGGGAATTCAGGCCGTCCAGCTTTACCTGGTGCAGGAGATTCAAGAGGTTTACAAGTCGCAAGGTGTGGAGATCAATGATAAGCACATTGAACTCATTGTCCGTCAAATGCTTCGACGGGTCACGGTGATAGATCCAGGAGATACCGAGCTCCTTCCAGGTCAGTTGATTGATCGACATATCTTTGAGGAAGAGAATGAAAAGGTACTCGCTGAGGGCGGAAAACCCGCTACGGCCAAACAGGTTCTTTTGGGAATAACTAAAGCATCTCTTGCCACTGACAGTTTCCTCTCTGCGGCATCCTTCCAGGAGACGACAAGGGTACTCACCGACGCGGCAATTACTGGAAAGGTCGATCCACTCCTTGGTCTCAAGGAAAATGTGATCATTGGCAAGCTCATTCCGGCTGCTACGGGGATGAATCGATACCGCAGCATAAGCATTTGTTTCCCTGAAGAGTTGCGGGAAGAACTCCATGGGGTAAGCGATTTGGCTGAATCGTCCGAGCAAGAAGTGGAAGAAACCGTTGACAATCCCGAAGAACAATGATATATTAACCTGCTGTGGCTTTGAAGATACGCAGGTACTCATGTGATGAGTAGCGAGTAACGCTTTGTTACTCGCTACTTATGTGAATTCAAGAATAAAAAATCATGAGGTCGAGAGCAAAAGAGTCATGGGTAAAGGAATAAAAATGACCCATGACCGTGACCCAAAGGGATAAAGATGCCAACCATTAATCAGCTCACCAGAAAGGGAAGAAAGAGGACAAAGAAAAAAACCACTACACCTGCTTTGATGGGTTCCCCTCAAAGGAGAGGGGTCTGTACCAGGGTTTATACTACCACTCCAAAGAAGCCAAACTCGGCCTTAAGGAAAGTAGCCAGAGTAAGATTGACTTCAGGTGTGGAGGTAACCTCTTATGTGCCTGGCATAGGACATAATTTGCAGGAGCATTCCATTGTTCTCATTCGTGGGGGAAGGGTAAAAGATTTACCGGGAATACGTTATAAGATAGTAAGGGGAGCCCTTGATACCGCGGGAGTCGAGGACAGGAGAAAAGCTCGATCCAAATATGGGGTTAAAGCACCCAAGTAATGACGACATAAATACATAAATAATACTTGTATAGGAAGGGATACTGTCAAATTCCAATACTAGTTTCTAAACTCTAAACAAACTCAAATGACCGAAGTTAAAAACTCAAAACAATAAAATCTTCGGTTTCATATTAGAAAAGGTAAAATAGGTTTTGGTCATTTGGATTTAG
>JBFMAG010000053.1 GCA_040755895.1 Actinomycetota bacterium
CTATGCTGCAGGTCGCGCCCAACATGTGTCACAAGTCATCAAGCCCGCTCTAAAACTTAAGAAAATTGTAATCTGCGATCGGTATATCGATTCTTCTCTCGTCTATCAGGGCTTTGGGCGGGGATTCGCCTTGGAAGATATCCTCAACATCAACAAATGGGCCACTCAAGATCTCGAACCGGATTTGACCATTCTCCTGTACATCCCTGTGGAAGAGGGTCTAAGGAGGGCCACTGAGGTTTATGCCGATCGCATTGAACGAGAGGATATCGAATTCCATCGGAAGGTCCATGAAGGTTATCGGGAATTGGCCAGAAAATTCCCCAAAAGATACTGTGTTGTGGAGGCATTGGGGGATCCGAAAGAGATACATCGGGAGATCGTTAAGCGGGTTGAAACCCTTTTGAAAGCAAAGAAATGAATTGGTTAATAGTAATAGTCCAAATGATAGGTAAACGCAGTCTTAAATATGTAAACATCTTACCGAGTGATATAATAGGATAGGAAATGACTTGGAATGAAATCGTTGGTCAGCCCGAGGTTATCACCTGGCTTCAAAAAGCCATTGAAAGCGATAGATTAAGTCACGCTTATTTATTTTTGGGACCAACAGGGGTGGGCAAGCGGACCACGGCAAAGGTTTTTGCCTCGGCTTTAAATTGTAGGGATGGTAGCTGTAGTAGCTGCCCATCCTGCATCAAGATAGACCATGAAACTCATCCCGATATTTTCTTTATTGAACCGGAGGGAAATTTCCTAAATATCGATCAAATCCGTGAACTCCAGCGTGAGATCGGTCTCAAACCCTTTGAGGGAAAGACAAGGGTTTGCATTCTAGACGAGGTTGATAGGATGACATCACCCGCTGCTAACGCACTCCTCAAGACCCTTGAGGAACCACCCCCGGATTTGATCTTCATCCTTATCACTACCAACTTGGAAGGGGTTCTTCCAACAATAGTATCTCGATGCCAACTGATTCGTTTCAAATTAGTCCCTTCCTCGAAGATGGTGGATATATTGGCAACCAAGTACGGGATGAGTAGGGATCAAGCCAGATTGATAACCTTGGTTAGTGGAGGAATACTGGGAAATGCCTTAAGTCTCGCCGCATCCCCTTGGAGATTGAGAAGGCGAGAGGTTGTCTTGGATATCGCCGAAGGGATTTGGGATGCAGGTGCATTGGAGCTCTCTGAAGCAGCTGGACAGCTCATCTCTGAGGTTAAAAAGCCTTTGAGGGGTCTCAAAGAGATACAGAAAAAAGAGCTTGAAACCATCGAGGACTTGGCCTTTAACAAGGCACATGCGATGCGCATGAGAAAGAGGCTTGATCAGCGCCATAAACGGGAGGCAAGTCGCCAGGAACGCCAGGGTTTTGAGGAGATATTGAACATTCTGACCTCATGGTATCGAGACTTGCTGATACTCACCGGAGAATCCGGTGAAAATTTACTGGTCAACATGGATCGTATCGAGAGTCTTAAACGACTCTCTAGGAATATTTCTCTCTCTCAGGCTCAAAAAGCCATTGAGATCATTGAAGGAACCAAACGGTTAATGAGATTCAATGTTAACATGCATTTAGCCTTTGAAGTGATGCTATTCAAATTGCAGGAGGTTTAAAGCATATGCCTAGGGTCGTTGGAGTTGTGTTCAGGGAAGCCGGAAAAGTCTATTATTTCGATCCCCGTAAATTGGATTTGAAGGTGGGCGATAATGTAATAGTCAAGACCTCCCGAGGATTAGAGTTCGGAGAGGTGGTTATGCCCCCCCAGGATATTCCCGAGGATGAACTCACCGCTCCCTTAAAGAGGGTGGTAAGGAAAGCAATGGAGGAAGATAGGGCTCAGGTGGAAAAGAATCGAGCCAAGGAGAAGGAAGCCTTTGAGATCTGCGAGGAGAAGGTAAAGGAGCACGAGCTTCCAATGAAGCTTGTCGACGTGGAATACGTATTCGATAAAAGCAGGATAGTTTTCTATTTCACGGCTGAGGGAAGGGTTGACTTTAGAGCGTTGGTCAAAGATCTTGCATCCATTTTCCGCACCCGAATCGAGCTCAGGCAAATTGGAGTTCGGGACGAAGCGAAGATGATTGGGGGAATCGGTCCCTGCGGACGGCGGCTGTGTTGCACACTATTCTTGAGCGATTTCGAACCCGTCTCCATCCGCATGGCGAAGGAGCAAGATTTACCACTGAATCCCCTCAAGATATCGGGTATTTGTGGTAGACTAATGTGTTGTTTAAAATATGAATATGAGGTATATAAGGAGTTCAAGAGCAAAGCCCCCCGTAGGGGAACGAAGATTGAAACACCATACGGAGTGGGTACTATCGTGGAGTATAATGTTCCCAAGGAGATGGTAATAGTAGAGGTGGGAGAGGGCTTAAGATTTGAAATTCCAGTATCTAGGGTAGAAGAAGCCGATTAATGTCGCAGGCTTTAGGCGCATGTCGCATGATTGGCCGGATTAGCTCAGTTGGTAGAGCGACGCACTCGTAATGCGTAGGTCGCCGGTTCGAATCCGGCATCCGGCTCCCATAATATTTTTCTTCACTACAGATGCCCGGTTTTCTCAAAATCAAGTTAACTTCTAGGTTAGACGCTTAAGTTATTCTGACTATTTGCCAATCTTGAAAGAATGAGAGAATGAAATTAGGGGTAATGAATCATCCCGCCAGAGATCCGATTCAAGAAATAAGATGGATCGGTGAAAATGATTTTGATTTTGTGGATTTGACCCTAGAACCCCCCAGAGCCTATGCATTAGACATCGATGTGGAGGGAATCCAAGAAGTCCTTGAAGAGTATAAGGTGGGAATAGTGGGTCATACCTCTCCCTTTTTGGCCATTGCTTCACCTTTTCCCAATTTGAGGCGAGCTTCTTATGAAGAATTGATGAGATGTTTGGAGGTCTTCGCAAGACTTGGGGCTCGAAAGATGAGTGTACATCTTGATCATAGATTGGTCTGCTTTTTACCGGAGAATCAATTAATTGAGAATAACATCGAGGTTTTATCCAAGCTCGCCCAAAAGGCTCGGGATTATGGGATAAAAATCCTCGTGGAGCACTTCGGAGGAGTGTTCTCCAAAAGCATTGGAATTTCCAAAGTTCTGGATGCAATACCGCAGATAGGATTCAATCTCGATGTCGGACATGCAAACCTGTTCACCGGAAGGAATCAAGCTAAAGAGTTCTTAAGGCTTTTCTCCGATCGACTGGAGCACGTTCATATCTCCGACAATAAGGGCGGGGAGGACGACTTGCATTTACCCATCGGGGCGGGAAACATAGATTGGAAGGAAATAATTCGCTTGCTTAAAAGATACCAATATGACGATACCATAACCTTGGAGATTTTTTCCCATGATCGTGATTATTTGCTAATGAGTCGGGACAAGATAAGGCAGTTGTGGAATCAGTGGGGTTGAGATAGATGAGACATAGGGCATCCTTGGGAGATTTTGCAAGGGTTGCCGAGGATATCTCCAGAACAACAAGGAAAAATGAAAAGGTCCGCATCCTCTCAGATTTTCTAAAAAAGCTGAGCGACGATGATTTAAGGATTGTATGTATCTTTCTTACCGGAAGCCCTTTCCCTCTACATGATCAAAGGAAGCTAAATGTGGGAGGGTCCACGATTAAAGGAGCGCTTTTTGAGGTAACGGGTTGCACGGAAGGGCTGTTCCGAGACGCTCTTTTGAAGTATGGAGATCTCGGTTGTGCCACGGAATATCTTATGAAGCGAAACCGCTTGAAGTTGCCCACCGGGACTTCTTATATCCTGCCTGTTGGCAGACGGAGTCTTAACCTCGCCGAGGTACACCATACTTTTGAAAGGATAGCAGAGGCTGAGGGAAAAGGTACCCAGGAAGTGAGGGAGAGGCTGGTAAACTTCCTTCTCCAGAATGCATCCCCTCTCGAAGCCAAATATCTCATCAAGATTTTCACCTCAGATTTAAGGTTGGGATTAAAAGAAAATCTGGTTGAAGAGGCAATCGCCTTAGCCTTTGACGAAGATATCGATTCTGTTAGAGAGGCAAATATGCTCTTAAGCGACATCGGTGAAGTAGCAATCCTCACCAGAGGTCGTCAGCTGAATGAGGCTTCCCTTAATCCCTTCCGTCCCATCAAGTTCATGCTAGCCGAGGCGGTGCAAGCTCCAGAGGAAGTATTCGAGATTTTTTCTCCGACGCGGGGAGTCTTTGTCGAGGATAAATACGATGGAATAAGGGTGCAAGCCCATAAACGAGGTCAGGAGGTTAGGCTTTACTCTCGCACCCTTGATGATATAACTATCTCTTTTCCTGATGTCGTCGATGATTTTAAAGAATTTATGGGAGATATTATCTTAGATGGGGAGATCGTAGCCTTTGATGGTAGATTTCTTCCCTTTCATTGGCTTCAGCAAAGGCTGCGTCGAAAGGAGCCCACACCGGAGCTAATACGGGAAGTCCCAGTGATCTTATTCTTCTTCGATCTCCTTTACTTAAATGGAGAGAATCTGCTCAAAGAGCCATTGAGGAAGAGAATGGAGATTCTGCAGTCTCTTTCCTTCGCGGGAAAATTGACCTCTGCTCACCGGGCGATCGCCTCCAATGCCCAAGAGGTGGAAAGGTATTTTAGGGAGGCGAGGAATAAGGGGAATGAGGGACTGGTGATAAAGGACCCAGATTCCTCGTATCAGCCAGGAAAAAGGGGAAAGTATTGGTTAAAGTTAAAAGAGGAACTGGGAATCCTCGATGTAGTCGTCGTTGCAGCCGAGTATGGTCATGGCAAGAGGGCGGGTGTGTTATCCGATTACACCTTCGCCGTTAAGAACGGGGATAGTTTTAAGATTGTGGGGAAGGCTTATTCGGGTTTAACCGATCAGGAGATAGCGGAACTCACGGGATGGTTTCTTGAGAATACCATCCAAGATCTTGGGGCAATGAAGATCGTTAAGCCTGAAGTATTGCTCGAAGTCGCCTTCGATTCCATTCAAAGAAGCACCAGACATGACAGTGGCTTTGCGCTAAGGTTTCCACGTATCAAAAGGATAAGAAGGGATAAGACCCCTTCCCAAATTAATACCCTTGAGGATGTTAAGGTACTTTATGAAACCACACATGGATCATAATTCTTTCATTTTTTCAAAGTGGAGCTGAGATGTCTTGGGAGAATGAATTTGCTAGGAAGGTTAAGAAGGCCGAACGCTATGCCAGGGAGCCCGATCGTCTGCGTTTTGAAGAATTCGTGCTCAAGTTCAAGGGAGATCATCGCATCTACACCATAACTCTAAAAGGGGAGAATTTGACATGCAATTGCCCTTTCTTTGATGAGCATAGAACCTGCAGCCATTTGATGGCTCTCAAGAAGATTCTGGGTGTGAAGTTGCCGGAAATCTGAAGAATTGAGTTGTGGGGGAGGAAAGTGGAAGAACTCCTTTATTGGGAGAGAAATTTGGCCACGATAAGATGGATAGTCATTTTAGCCTGTGCCTTCCTTTTCCCACTGTGCCCTGAAGCTCGGATAAATTTATTCCCCATCCTTGTCTTAGGGTTCTTTGCCATCATTCATGGTATTGGAGTTTTTCTGTATGTCCAAGGTCAAGAGAAGATCAGCCTTTCTTTGAGCTATTTCATCTCCCTCGTGGATGCTCTACTTATTTTACTCTTCGTGCATTACACAGGGGGAACCCATAGTCCTTTTCATCTTTTGATCGTTCTTTCTTTGATTTCCATCGCTTTGCGCTATGATTTACCCCAAACGGTGACGGCCACCTTCGCTGAAAGTTTTGGGTATGTTTTCATCATTCTCATAAAACGTCAGCTATTTCCGTTAAGTGCCTCCGCCTATCGGGTTTCATCGGCGCTCGTTCTCTTCTTTGTGACCGCTATATATGTGGGCGTTCAAAGTAGGCGGGAGAGATGGAATTACCTAAGGCGGACAAGAGAGGTGGAGAAGCTCCAGAGCAAGGTGGAGGAATTAATTTATATCGATGATTTAACCGGGCTATATAATTTAAATTATTTTCAAGAACGTCTAAATGAGGAGATCAAGCGAACCGAACGTTATGGAACCAAATTATCATTGTTGATGTTTGACATCGATCATTTTAGAAACTATAACGACCTCTACGGTCCCACCAATGGCGACAAGGTTCTTCAGCTGCTGGGGCAGCTCTTAAAAAATTACAGCAGGGATATTGATATACCCGTGAGATACGGTGGCGAAGAACCAGCTCTTCTCCTTCCCGAGACCGGTAAAGAGGGAGCCTTTAGTATTGCCGAAAGAATTAGAAGATTGGTTGAAGAGGAAGAATTCCCGCATCAAGAGACTCAGCCCCGTGGTACCCTCACCGTAAGCTGTGGAGTGGCTACATATCCTACGGATGCCGTAACGCAGAAGGAATTCATTGACGCTGCCAATGTAGCTCTTTATAGAGCCAAGCGCGAAGGCAGAAACAGAGTTTGTCTTTATAGCGGAGAAATTTGATTTCCATTATGATTCCAGGGACAATAAAGAAGGGAGATGTGCCCTAGACATAAATAGAGTGATATCGAATTATTAAGCGTGAATTATGTCTAAACTAAAAGGGAGATAAGTTCAGGTTGTGGAAATTTATAAGCGATATACCAAAAGGTTGGGAGTTTATTAGTTGGTGGCTGGTTGTCTTAAAACTCTTTACGACACTATGGAGTAATGAGCATAGCTTCCGGATTGGTTGGGCAGTCGTTGGGAACGCAAAGATTTGAAATCTCGCTACTACCAACTCCTCACTCCCGACTTGAAAGGGGGTATCGAGGTGCCAGAATTGAGGCAGGATATAGTCACCGGGAGGTGGGTGGTGATCGCCACTGAGCGAGCCTTACGACCCGAAAGTTTTACTCGATTGAAAAAGGAGGAAGCAAAAACCACGACCGTCTGCCCCTTTTGTTATGGCAATGAGGCCCTTACACCACCTGAGATCATGGCCTATCGACCGAAAAACACACTTCCGGATACCCCTGGATGGACAATAAGGGTCGTTCCCAATAAATATCCCGCCTTTGTTCCCGAATACCTGCGGGTCGGCAGAGACGGTAAGCCACTTGTGAGGGAAGGGACCATGCCCGCCGGCAGGCAGGTATATCCCTCAATGGTTGCCATGGGCGCACACGAAGTCATCGTAAGTAGTCCGGATCATCATAAAAGTCTGGCATTACTTTCGGAATCTCAGGTGATAAAGATCATTTCATCTTATAGAGATCGGTATCTGGCCCTAAAGAAGGATCCCCGAATAAGATATATCTTGATCATCGTGAACCATGGGAGGGAAGCCGGGGCTTCGATAGAGCATCCTCACTCTCAAGTTTTCGCCGTACCACTTTTACCAGCAACCATAAAGGAGGAGCTCCTGGGAGCATACAGCTTTTTTGAGCGTGAAAAAAGCTGCATTTTTTGCCACATGATAGAGCACGAATTGCAGGAGGGTAAAAGAGTTATCTTGGGGAGCAAAAATTATATCGTCTTTGCCCCCTATGCCTCCCGAGTTCCCTTTGAGCTGTGGATAATGCCGAAAGAACACAAACCTTCCTTCGAGACCATAAGCTTTAGTGAAATTGAGGATTTAGCCTCCATTTTAAGGATCATTTTAGCCAAACTTTACAAAGGATTATCCGATCCCCCATATAATTATTTTATCCACACCTGCCCGCCAGAGCATAGAGAGATGGGAATTCCTGGCTACCCACCAGAGGACATGATTCCTCGGGTGTATCATTGGCATATCGAAATCCTTCCGAAGTTATCTATAGCCGCTGGATTTGAACTGGGCACGGGAATCATGATTAACATTGCCACCCCGGAAAATGTGGCTAAGTACTTGAGGGAAATGAGTGTTTAGGGGAGTTTCTTCAATGTTGGTTACCTTGGACAAAAAGATTGAAGAATTCATCGAGAGATATGTGGACTCTTTTACCGAGTGGGATTTGCTGGTTTTCTTCGAAAAGCATCCCGAAGTGAAGGATATACCAGGGAATATAGCTGCTCATATAGGGAGAAAGGAGTGGGAGGTCGAGGAAGGTCTAAACGGTTTGGTGGATAAGGGCATCCTCACCTTAGAACGCGATGACTGCCCCCTATATGCTTATAATCCCAGTTTAGAGATGAGAAATCTCATTAAAAGATTTGTTAAAGCTCTCAATGTGCGAGGAGAGAGGTTGGCGATTTTAGCGATGCTCCTCAACAAGGGAATAAAAGAGTGATAAACTTGATGAGTTAGATGTTAGAACTTAATATACTGGTTAGATGAATTTATTTTTCGGGAGGATTTTTGGAATGCTCGGATTGATGCAGAATGAAGTTCCTCCACAACCAACCCAGAGGACCTACCCGCCGGCAGGCAGGACATCCAAAGTTTTACTGATTGGTCTGGCTTTTTTAATGGTTGCCTTGATAAGTGCCATCATTGGAGGAATCATAGCCTCCTTTGTGGTTCCGTATATGTTTGGAGTGGATACCCTCAAACTTCTCGGTGGAAAATATCTAAAGCCATCTTCGCCCAGCGTGAGGTATGAAACCCCCCTCCAGAAAATCGAAATACTCAGCACCTCCGACCCCGTGGTTGCCGTGGCTAAGAAAGTTCAGTCCTCCGTGGTTAACATCAGAACCAAGATGATCATGTCCGACCTTTTCCACGAGGATATGGTGGCCAGGGGCATTGGATCCGGGGTTATCTTCAGAAAGGATGGATATATTTTGACCAACTATCATGTAATCGAAGACGCCAAGGAGATATGGGTGACCATAGGTGCTGAAGAGGATATCAAGGGCACCGTTTTGGGGGTGGATCCAGAAACCGATTTGGCTGTGGTCAAGGTCGATAGGAAAAACCTACCCGCCGCTGAGCTTGGTTCCATCAAGGATGTAAAGGTTGGGGAATTGGCTGTGGCCATCGGGAGTCCCTTTGGTTTCGAACACACCGTCACCGCGGGGGTCATCAGTGCTTTGAATAGGACGATATCCACAGCCGATCCGAACACGGAAACGGTAAAGACCTTCACCAACCTCATACAGACCGATGCGGCCATAAATCCCGGCAATAGCGGGGGAGCTTTATGCAATTCCAAAGGACAGGTCATTGGGGTTAATACACTGATATATTCCACCACGGGAGGCTATCAGGGCATAGGTTTTGCCATCCCCATAGATACAGCCATCGATGTGGCAGATCAGCTCATCAAAAAGGGGAAGGTGAGCCACCCCTATATTGGTATCTTAGGTCAAACGGTGGATAAGGAATACGCCGAAAAGCATGGATTGAAGATAGATCATGGAGCGATCATCGTGGAGGTGGTCAAGGATAGTCCCGCTGGGAAGATGGGGCTTGAGCGAGGTGATATCATCATCACCTTCGATGGCAAATCCATTAAGGATATGGATGAGCTCATTGAAGCTATAAGGAGTAAAAAGGTTGGAGACAAGGTCAAAGTCACCTACCTTCGTGATCATAAAAAAACGACGGTGGAGTTGACTTTGGCGGAGAAACCTCGAAGATTTTAAGCATGTAGGCTGAAACTTAGGGGTATTATTAACAAGATGGGTTAACACTCCTCCAATGTATAAGATGTAGACCTGACTCGTTAATAGTCCACTTTAAGGATTTGATAGAATGAGTTCAGTGGAAGATGCCAATTTAAAGCTCAATGCCATATATCAGGTGAATGAGGAACTTCGAGAGCTGCTTGAATTGCACGATTTTTCAAAGGCGCTCGTGGCAGAAACGGTGAATGCTCTCGGGGCATCCATTTGCACCCTTACTCTCTTGGATGAGAGGGGAAACTTAACCAGGGTAGCGGAGATTGGTCCCGGAACCGATGATGACCATTTCATAAATCTGGAGAAGCGCCTCGCCTTTGAGGCGGTCGAAAAAATCTCTCCAATCCGAGAGACCGATGATTCTCTCATGGGAAAAGAACTTTTCTGTATAGCCGCTCCCCTCCGCTTTAGGGATAAAGCCATGGGGACACTTCTCGTTTGCTCTCTTCGTCCTTTAAGTCAAGATGATGAGCGATTCCTTTCAACCCTTGCCGGTCAGGTGGCCTTGTCCATCGAAACAAACAAACTTAGGGAAAGAATCGGACTGGAAACAACCGAATTCTTTAGCATCGTTGAGATTGGAAAGGCAATCAATTCCGTTCTCGATCTCAATGAGCTCTTGAATTTGATTTGTCGCATTGCCGTGCAACTGGTGAGAGGAGAAACCTCCTCCGTGATGCTTCTGGATAATCTGGCTGGGGAACTTACAATTGAGGCTGCCTGTGGTTTAGACGAGGACATTATCAGGAAGGCGAAGATAAAATTGGGTGAACAAATCGCGGGTTGGGTAGCGGAGAAAGGAATTCCATTATTGCTCACCGACGTGACCAAGGACACCCGCTTTAAAAACTTGACTCGAA